>NZ_JAVESS010000030.1 GCF_034006445.1 Desulfovibrio sp.
GAGCAGGTGTTCCTTCTTGATGAAGCGGCTGTCACGGGAAAAAATGGCCGGGCCCACATGGCGGCCGATGCAATAATTGACGGCATCGCCAAAAACGCCCGCCGCCAGCAGCACCAGCATCACTTCCACATAGCCCATAAGTCCGGCCCCGGCCACCACGCCCGCCGCGAACAGCAGGGAGTCGCCCGGCAGAAAGGGCGTTACCACAAGCCCGGTCTCACAAAAAACGATGACAAAAAGTATGGCGTAAATCCAAAGACCGTATTGTGCAACCAGTTCGAAAAGATGCACGTCAATGTGCAAAATAAAGTCAATAAAATAGCGTATTATTTCCATACATTCCAGCTCCGTGGCCTGATTTCAGGGGCAAAGCGCCTCTCCTGACCGCCCTTGTACCCCAAGGCCGCTTATGGCACAACACGGGCATGCGACAGAATTTTTCTGCAATCCTTATTTTGTTTTTCTGCTTTACGCTGCTGCCGGCCCCCCACGCGAGGGCCGATTTTTACCACGTGGGTTTTCGTACCCTTGGGCAATGGGACCCCGAAAGCGGCCTGCGCCTTGACGTAAACCTTTGGTATCCCTCGGTGCGGCCTGCGCGCGACATCCAGTACGGCCCTTGGGAAATCTCCGCTGCCCGTGGGGGCAAGCCCGTGGACGGGCGCTTTCCGCTTATCCTGCTTTCGCACGATACCGCAGGATCACGCTTTTCGTATCACGATACCGCCGCGTGGCTGGCAGCCAGCGGTTTTGTGGTGGCCGCGCCTACCCACCCCGGCGACAATACCGACAATATGGATCTTCTGCTGACCTGGCAGCAACTGTCCAACAGGGTGCGCGAACTTTCCAGTCTTATCCCCCTTCTGCTCAATGATCCTGAGTCCGAACCCTCCATTGACCCCGAGCGTATCGGCGTGCTGGGGTTCGGCGCTGGCGGCACGGCCGCCCTGCTGCTGGGCGGCGCGCTGCCCGACTGCGAAGGCTGGCGCACTTACTGCGCCCAGGCGGGCAAGCAGGACATGTATTGCAATACCTGGGCGCGCAACCGCATGGACGGCCTTTGCCAGAGCCTGCCCCTGACCAAAAGTCTCGCCGACACGCGCGTCAAAGCTGTGGCCGCTGTGGCTCCGGGTTTTGGCATGCTTTTCAACCGCGACTCTTTCCGCTGGTTTTACCCACCCCTGCTGCTCATGGCCGCCTCCAACGACCGGCTGAACAATACCGCCCTGCACGCCCGCCGCATTTATGACATGGCTGGCAAAAAATCCCGCTGGCTGGTGCTGGACAAGGCCGACGCAGGGGCGCTCATGGCCCCCTGCCCACCCTCGCTGGAGGTGGAACTGCCCGAACTTTGCCGTTCTGTCAGCGATGAGAACAGAAAAAGCATCCACAAAAACATGTTTGCGGCTTTAAGCGAGTTTTTTCTCCATTATCTGGGGAACAGCGTTAACCTTCCGCATATTCCGCAGCCACCCGACCTTAGCCCGCCCCTGCCGCCCAAGCCCGAACCCGCGCCTGCTCCGGCACAGCCCGCAAAACGCAACCGTGCAAAATAAGTAGAATTTTCATGGATTTCCAGCAAGTTTGTAGGAGCGCTCCTTGACAATTACGCCGCCCCTTACTAAAGGTTTTATAGTGTTGCACACTACTGTTACGTACAGGCAATGCACGCAGAATACCGGGGTAGCGCTGGCCGCAACAAGATGTTAGCGTTACACATTTGTTTGAAAGCCCCTTACCGCGCCCACCGTAATGGCCAGCCAGGTTTGCGGCAGGCTCTCGTGAAAACATTCGTTAAGGTATATGCTGCCTGTGCGTAACAATGCATCCTTGCTGAGAAATGGAAGTACAGATGCCATGAAGATACGGCTTTTTTGCATTCTGTGCCTTATATTTGCCGTAGGTATCGGGTCCGATGCTCTGGCCGCGCAATCTTCAGGCACTCCAAAAAACAACATTCAACCAGAGGAGCCCTGGGTTATTATGCCCGCCGGCGGAAAACCGGCCTTTATGGGCATTCATGGCGGCACAATGCCTGTTAGTCTGCTGGTTTACGGCGATGGCACCTCACTGGTTACCTTTGTGGGGCGAACTGGCAACGACTTTCTTGATGTGCTGCGGCGCACGGATCTCCCCGTGCCGAGCCTGCTCAACGCAACAGCACATAATGGAACCGCTGAAACCATGCTACCTGCGGGCAAATATGGCCTACTGACGGCAGGAAACACCAACAGTACCATGCCCGTTTTTAATGTCACCGGGGAAAGACTCTCACACATGGACATGGCGCCAGGGCAATTGCAGCCCTTTGGCCTGTCCGACAAGCCTCTATCCATTGAAGGCGAGGTCAGCAGACCGACCCATCTTTCTCCCGCCAAACAGTACAGGCTGTTTTTTCAGCCCCAGTATTTGCAACCCCGCCGCCCCATACGCTGACGGTCAGTTTCGCATTTTCGACTGGCCCACTGCTGTACCTGATATCGTATCCATTTTTTGTTCGCGTCTTGAGTCTGATCCTAAACTATAGAATAATTTGTAATTTATACGAATCTTGATATATTATATTTTCAGAATCACTAGCTAGAGGAGCTGATTATGTCCCTTTCCAATTACCACGAGGCAATGGAAAGTTTATATAGAACCTGCACAGAGCAGGCATCGCATCGCCCGACCGACAGGCTTTTTTCGCAAGGCCTGAAATATCTGCTTGAAAACTGCCCGTCATTTGATGCATGCGTTGGTGAAGACAACCCGTTTTACAAGGAGTTTGTCCTCCATCTCCAGACAGGCGTCTGCATGGATGAAGATTGCCTCAGCCTCTTTGAATGCCTGGCCATTTTCTTCCGTATCCGTCAGCTGATCCAGAAAGAACGCAACCTCAGCGATACGGAAAGCAAACTCCTGCACTACTTTGAAACTTGTGGAGAATGGCAACCTCAAGACCCTACCATTGTCAGCCACTGGTACTGGTGGCGCATTCCTACACTGGCAATGCACTAAAAAATCCCTGCGCTGAAGTGCACGCACTTTGAGGCGACCTGCCTGCGACCAGCCGGCGGAACACGCTATCCGACATCCTGAACGATTGACGCTGCGGCAAAGCACGCCCAGCTGTCAGCGCAGCAGTATTGCCATTCATCATGCATTGCTTCATACACCACACGCCATCCGGCAAGTGTGGCCTACTTTTGCGCGCGCTTTTTTCAGGCAGGCTGCGCTATTCCCCTTTGCGCGCCTAGCTCACCGACCCCGTGCAGTACAATTTCGTCTTGACCGTGCCCAGACATTACCTGTCCTACTGCCCCAATTATCTTGCCCCCCAAATTGCCCTGTCTCTCGTGTGCGGTTGCGCCACGGAGCGGCGGCGTCAGCTCATGTATGCGTTTCAACTGCCCGCTGCCACGACCAAGGCAGCGGGCTCACGGTATTTTTTTGTACTCTCACTTTTGCTGCCCCGTCATGTCAGACAACACTTTGCAATACCACATACTCCAATAAAAATTTTAGGGGGTGGGGGCGTGGGGGAGGAGACCCTTTTTTCAGAGCATGTAACTTTGAAAAAAGTTACATGCTCTGACGCTGCACGAGAGTGCAGCGCGCCACAAAGTGGCGTGGATTCAGGCGAAAATCGCATTTTCGCCTGAATGACAACTTTGAAATGTAAAGCATTTCAAAGTTACTCTGGGCTAAAAGGGTCCCTCCCCCACAAAGCATTACTCCAAAAATGAAGCGCCGCTTTTTCAAGCGGCGCTTCATTACTATTTTTTACAGGTATGGGTTATTTCTTCAGGTTGTCGGCCAACAATTCGGCGATGTGGTCGACCTTGATCTTCAGTCCCTGCTTTTCAGCGCCGCCACGCAACTGCATGACGCAGCCAGGGCAGTCCACCACCAGGCGATCCGCCCCGGTGGCCTTCATGTTGTTGACTTTCTTTTCCAGAAGCTGTGCCGATATTTCGGGGAACTTCACAGAGTAGCTGCCGCCGAATCCGCAGCAGACCTCTTCTTCTTCGCAGGGCACATATTCCGCGGCATCGGCAATAAGCGCGCGCGGGGCTTCCTTCACGTTCAGGCCACGGCAAAGGTGGCAGGAAGCGTGGTAGGTGACCTTTTGCCCGGACTTCTGGAAGTCTTCGGGCTTGAGCCCCAGCACGTCATGCACAAAGGAGCTGAAGTCAATGACCTTGGCCGCAAAGGCCTGGCCTTCCACCACGGCATAGTCCTTGTCGAGGATCTGCGGGTAGTGGTGCTTCAAATGCCCGGCGCAACTTGCGCACAGCGTGATGATGTAGTCGTAGTTGCCGCCACGGAACGCGGCAAGGTTCTGCTTGGCCACGTCAATGGAGGTTTTGCGCTGTCCCATCATTTCCAGGGGCAGACCGCAGCAGGACTGCTCCATGGGAAAGTCCACGGCCACATTCTTGGCGGCCAGTACCTTCACGCAGGCTTCCAGCTGCTCGGGGTAGATGAAGTCCTGGGCGCAGCCGCTGAAGATGGCCACACGCATGACGGGGTTCTGCACCTTGGGCGCGATTTCGGGCCAGCGGTCGCGGAAGGACTTGTTGGCAATGGCGGGCAGAGCCTTGAAGTTGTGCTTGCCCAGGAACACGGCAGGCAGATGCCGCTGGAACTGAGCGCCGCGCGTGAAGGGCTTCTGGGCAAAGCTGGCGAACTTGAGCAGCTTGTGGAAGAGCTTGCGGTTCTTCATGACGGCTGACAGCAGGTTGGCCTCGATGGGAGCGCCCTGCTCCTCGTTGAGACGCGCGCGGATTTCGCGGATGAGGCGCGGCAGCTCGATGCCGCCGGCGCACACGTTGGCGCAGGATTCGCAACCCATGCAGTTCTGGCTCAGGATGCGGGCGCGATCCTTGCCGTGGAAGAAGTAGGTCAGGATGAGGCCGATGGCGCCAATGTAGATGTAGCCCATCTTGTGGCCGCCCACGAGGCGGTACACGGGGCAGACGTTGGCGCAGGCGCCGCAGCGCACACAGCGGAAGATCTGCTTGAACAGCGGATCCTTGGCGATCTCGGTGCGGCCGTTGTCCAGAAAGACCACATGCATGATCTTCTTGTTGTCGGGATTGGCGGCACAGGGGCCAGCGCCGCACATCCAGGTGACGTACGAGGTCAGGCGCTGGGCCGTGGCGTTGCGGGGCAGCACCAACAAAGCGGTGAGGGCGTCGTCCAGCTTGGCGACAAGCTTGTCGAGACCGGCTATGGCCACATGCACGCGCGGCAGGGTGGTGACCATGCGGGCGTTGCCTTCGTTGGTCACGGTAGAAACGGCGCCGTTTTCAGCCACGGCAAAGTTGCACCCGCTGATGCCCATATCGGCGGCAACGAACTTGCGGCGCAACTGCACGCGGGCCACCTTGACCAGGTGCTGCACGTCCGAATCCTGTTTCGTGCCCGTGGCCTTGGTGAAGTCGTCGGCCACCTGATAGCGCGAAAGGTGGATGGCGGGCATGACCATGTGCGAGGGGCCTTCGTGCCGCAACTGGATGATCCATTCGCCGAGGTCGGTTTCGTCCACGATGAGGCCCTGGGCCTCAAGGGCGGGATTCAGCTCGATTTCTTCAGCCGTCATGGACTTGGACTTCACCACGCGCTTGACGTTGTTTTCTCTGGCGATGCGCGAGATGATCTCGTTGGCTTCGGCGGCGTTGACGGCGCGGTGCACGTGTACGCCGCGCTTTTCGGCCTCGGCCTTGAACTGGCTGTACAGTTCTTCCATGTGCTGACAGGCGTAATCCTTGGCGTCAGCCACCTTGGCTATGAGTCCGCGTTCGTCCACTTCCTTGAACACGGCTTCGCGGTTGGCGCGGTAGGCAACGGCGAAGGTGTCCAGGGTGCGGCGCAAAAATTCGTCGTTAAGGGCTTCGTCCAGCTCCTTGTGGTAGCCGGAATTGCTTTTAAGGGCGTCATGCATGGGTTAGTCCTCCAGAAGAATGATGTGGAGTTCCAGCGGGCCATGTACGCCCACGGCAGCCACACGTTCGATGTCAGCCGTACGGCTGGGCCCCGTCACCAGGGTGGTGTAGGTAGCAGGCGCTGCACTCATGCGCTCGCGCAGAATCTGCGCAATGGACGGCAGATCGGGATAGATGTCGGACTTGTGCAGGAGTATCATGGACACTTCGGAAATCATGCCCGTCAGGCGCACATCTTCATTGTCGGTATTGAGCAGACACGTGGCGCTGGCAGCCACGCCCACGATGCCCGTGGACAGGCCCACATCGATGCCCGCAAGATAGTTGCGCAGTCCTTCACGGATGCAGAGAAAACCCTTTTCCTCACAGGCGGCAGCCAGGGCGGCAAAATCCGCGTCATTGAGTTCAGGGGCGGCGACCACCCGCTGCAGGCGGGTGGGAACATTGTTGGGGCTCAGAGGGCCCTGGGCTGTGCCGGGCTCGTCAGCCAGGATTTCAGCAGGAGCCTTGCTGGCGCAGACGTCCACAACATATTGCAGGGCTGCGGCCATGGTGGGCACTTCCTGCACCACTGCGCTGACCGCTGCGGCCTTGGCGGCGAAAGCTTCGACCAATTCCCGGTTTACAGGGGGCATACGATACTCCTTATGGGTCATCTTGGTTACGCGGGCCTTCCGCGTCACCCCGGCGGGGAATATTCTTCCCCGCCGGAGCGGCCATGTTATTTCAGACTTTCAGCGTATATTTCCACAGTGTGCATGACGCGCACGCGGTCCTTGTTATGCGAAAGCACGTCCTCAAGCTGCATCATGCAGGCAGGGCAGCCAGCGGCCACCACTTCAGCCCTGGAAGCCACGACATTATCACGCTTGCGCTGACCGATCTTGCGTGAATAGTCATAGTGGAAAAGGTTGAACGAGCCGCCGCAGCCGCAGCAACGATCCGGCTCCGCCATTTCCACAACCTTGTACGCGGGGTTGGCGGCCATGACGGCACGCGGCTGACTGACCACGCCCAAAGATTTTTTTAGATGGCAGGAGTCGTGGTAGGTCACCGTGGTTGCGTTGCCTGCCGGGGCTGCGGCGGGCTGCACCTTGAGCACGTCCACGAGAAAGGCGTTGATGTCCATGGCCTTGGCGGCCAGTTGGTCAACCTTGCGCTTTTCCGCCGCGCCGATGCGATCCGCGTAGCGGGGCCAGAGTTCTTTGATGGTGGAGGTGCAGGAGCCGCAGGGGCTCAGGATGTAGTCAAAATCCACGCCGTCAAGGGCCTTGAGGTTGACCTTCATCTGCTTGACCATGCCGTCGGCATCGCCCGAAGACAGGGCCGGGATGCCACAGCAGGTCAGGCCCTTGGGCATGAAGACAGCGACGTTGTGGTGGTGAAGCACCTTGAGGCAGGCTTCGGCCATGTCCACATACATCTTGTCGCCCATACAGCCGGGATAGAAGGCCACCTTGATGCCGCCGGACTGGCGGCGTTCGTCAAGCGCGCCATGGCGCACATGCAGGGGTTTTTTGGCCAGGGGCCGCATGTGACGGTCGCCCAGCATGAAGTTGAGCATGGGAGCACAGACCGTGCCCTGAGGAGCCCCCGTGCTGCGGAACATGAGGCCCTGCATGGGTGCGCCCACGCGCATGGCCAGGTTGAACAGGCCGGGCTGGGGCAGCAGCGCGCGGAAGATCATTTTTTTGACGGGATGCAGGCCAAGATAGGCGTTGACGAGTTCCCGCGCTTCCATAAAGACGTCCATAATCTGGACGCCGGGAGGACAGGCAGCCTGGCAGGAACCGCACAAAAGGCAGCGGCCCAGCTTGTCGGAAACAGCTTCAGGGTCCTGAATCATTTCGTGGGCAAGATTGTCGATAAGGGCCAGCTTGCCGCGGGCCACGTCTGCTTCCATGCCGGACGCGCCGTACATGGGGCACACGGCCTGGCACATGCCGCACTTCATACAGGCTGTAATCCTGTCATCCAGAGCCATGAGGCGCTGGGACAGTTCATGCAGATTGCTCATGTAAGGCTCCTAGATTCCCACCAGCTTGGTGGCGTTGAACAGGCCCTTGGGATCAAGGGCACGACGCAGCCGCTGCGAGAACAAAATGGTGCCGCGCGAGGTTTCTTTTTCCATCCATTTGGCCTTGGCCGTGCCGATGCCGTGCTCGCCAGAGAGGGTGCCGTGCAGCTTGAGGGCCACATCGAACATTTCGTCAATGGCTTCTTCCACGCGGTGGAATTCGTCCTTGTCGCGCTTGTCGCACAAAAAGGTGGGGTGCAGGTTGCCGTCGCCGGCGTGGCCGAAGGTGCCCACCTCAAGCCTGTACTTGGCGGCAATTTCATTGACGGCCTTCAGCATGGCGGGGATCTGCGAACGCGGCACGGTGGCGTCTTCAAGCACGGTGGTGGGACGGCAACGGGCCAGCACGGGCAGAGCCATGCGGCGGGCTTCCCACAGTTTGAACTTTTCTTCGGCGTCCTTGGGCACATGTACGGCGCTGGCGTGATTGGCCTTGAGCACGCGTTCCACGGCTTCGGCGTCGTCCGCCACCTGGGCGGGATGGCCGTCCACTTCAATCAGCAGAATGGCGCCAGCTTCACGCGGCAGTCCGGCCTTGGTGAAGTCGTCCACGCGCACGATGGTGTTGTTGTCCAGAAGTTCGAGCGTACAGGGAACCACGTGGGCGGCAATGATGCCCGCCACGGCTTCGGCGGCGTTCTGCACATCTTTGAACACGGCCATGAGGGCCTTGGACGCCTTGGGCGGGGGCACAAGCTTGAGAATGGCCTGGGAAATGATGCCCAGCGTGCCTTCTGACTGCACCAGCATGCCGCCGAGGTTGTACCCGGTGACGCACTTGACCGTGCGCGAGCCGGACTTGACGATCTCGCCGGTGGCGTCAAAAAACTCCAAGCCCATGAGGTAGTCCTTGGTCACGCCGTACTTGAGGCCGCGCAGGCCGCCAGCGTTTTCAGCAATATTGCCGCCAATGGTGGACACGGCCTGAGAGCCCGGATCCGGGGGGTAGAAAAGATTTTTTTTGGCGACTTCAGCGGCGAACTGGGCGGTAATGACGCCGGGCTCGACCACGGCGTAAAGGTCGTCGGAGTTGATTTCAATGATGCGGTTAAGACCGTTGGTCAGGATGACAACCGAGTCGGTACTGTCGGGGATGGTGCCGCCCGACAGGTTGGTGCCCGCGCCGCGAACGGTCATGGGGATGCCATTGTCATACAGCTTCTTCACACAGACGCCCAGCTGTTCAGTGGAGGTCGGGCGCAGCACAAGCGAAGGCACAACCGGAGCGAGCACCGCCGAATCATACGAGTAGCTCTGCCGGTCAGCTTCGGAGCTGAACACATTTTCTTTGCCGATGAGGTCTTCAAAATCCCTGATCAACGCCTGACTTGCCATGAGGCCTCCTTGAACATCTGTATGGCGGAGGTGCAACCCGCACGCCCCACTCGCCAGTCCGGGACACACCGGACACTTTGCGATTGGTTGCCCAATCGGTCAACTTTTCTACAAGAATAAAACCCTATATCCATGATTACCAGCCTTGCATAGGGGATGCGCCAAAAAACTTTGGTATCACTAGCAGAACTGTGCGCAAAAATGTTGTCTGAATAGCAGCGTTCGCGAAGGAAATGTTGGGCAATTGGCTGAAATAAGGATTTTTTTTCAAACCGTACAAAAGCAGTTCAGTCGGCACAAAAATGTAATTTTTTTCTGCTGTCCTGCCGTTTTTTTATTTGAGTCTGCTCTTAACAGATAAGATCGGCAATAGCCCCGTCAATGTTGCCGGACAATAACGCGCCATGATCCGGCTGACCGTGTTCATGCTGCTTTCAGGGCATGTTGTCATTGAAAAAAGATACTTGCCTGACGCTGTGCTCGCGTCCGGCGTCAGAGCATTTTACCTTTGAAATAAGGTAAAATGCTCTGACATCAATAGGATGCCTATCTACCTTTGCAGGTGTCTTTTTGCAAAGTTTTTGCAATCCCGTTTTGCCGCTGGCGCTTGTACATTGGGTGACGCCCGCGCAGCCGCCAGAGCGCTTCACAATAAATCTGCCGCAAACCATAGCAAAAGAGGCCGCCCATGGGGCGGCCTCCAGCCAATAAATACGCACACTACTCAAAAAAGCAGATGCGACAGCCCAACTGAGGGCAAGCTATTCCGCCGGGGCGGTTCCGCTTTCTTCTGCGGGCGCTTCGCTGTCCACGGGTTTAAGGCTGTGCATGTAACTCTGTATGGTAGAGGCAAAATACAGAAAAAGTGCACTCTCCCAGCAAGAGCCTTCCGAGGGCAAGGACCGCGCGTAAATGCGCAAAAATATGTCCGCTGAAATGCGCGTTAGCTGCTATGCTCCTCCTGCAGGTGCACACTTTCCCCCAATCAACAAAGCTGAAGTCACCAGACAACAGCAAGCCGGGAGAGGTCGAGGGTGAACAACGTACTGAAACTCTGCAGGCAACTCATGCCACACATTGATCAGCCCTTGGATTTGAGGCGGGCCAATTTAGTATTCAGAATGCTGTTTTCTTTCCAGAGTTGCCTGTTTTCTTCATTCAGCTCCCTGCGTTCTTCTTCAAGGCGCTCAAGCCGCTCCTCGAGTCGGTGACATCGCACGCATTCTTGCTGGATCAAATTTTCATCCGAAACGAGCGAAATTCTGCTCTTCGTCGTTGAAAAATTTTCGGCAGCCCCCAACCCACGAGGCAAACCCAACGTGTTATCAGCCAGTGAACTTTCCAGTGGTGCAGACTCGTCGACAGGTGTTTTGGCCAATCCTTCACCTTGAAGAAGCCATTGGACAGACACATTTGTCTGCTGACAAATCTTCAGTACTATATCACTGTTAGGTAAGTTTTCATCACGCTCATACCCACCCAGCGATCCTTTGCTGATCCCGAGTTTTGCCGCAAAAACTTCCTGCGACAATGCCCCCCGCACAAACCGGATACGAGACCCAAGCGTTTTCATAGGTGATTCAGTCCCAATGCCCAATAAGCACTGAACCTTCAAATAAGATCATAATATAGTTCACAATCTTTGAGAAACAGATCGTTTTTACATTCCAACCGATATTATGGTTGAAATGACTGATATTTTGATCTAATACTGCAGTTGGGCGGTTAAGGTTCATATTATAGCAAAACAACCATACCCGCCTAACCAGGGGAAAGCAATATTTCAGCTACACCCTTCACCAATTGCTTTCCCCTTTCCACGCTGAGGACAGGCCACTATCACGGCCTTAATGGTTACCCTTCAAGGAGGAAGCTCATGATTTTGTCCAAGAATGCAGTTGGAAACCTGATTAACAGGTATAAAGCGGTACTGGGGAAATGCCGCTTGCTCAACACCTTTGGCTCGCTGGCACTGGCAGCGGCCCTTATTTTTGGCAGCGCGGGCATGGCTGCGGCGGCAGAATGGGACGGAACAACAGACCTGACCGTAGGCACTGGCGATGAGCTTATCGTCAACAAAGATATGCCCCTTAGCGGGACTCTGACCATTACCGAGGGCGGCACTGTCACGGTTGAGCAGGGGGGCAGAATCTTCGAGGGCGACACCCCTTCCGACGGCAAATTGCAGGTCCAGGGCGGCACGCTGAATATCAATGGATATTCAGATTCGCGTGATCTGCAGATCACGGGCGGAACCGTCAATATCACCGGCACATCCGGCAATGGCTGGCGCCAGGATGCGCTTGGCGGCTATTCTGAAAAAGCTGCAGGCTCCACGAATGACGCCACTCTTGTTTCAGGATCCAACACCACCGTCAACATATCCTCCGCCACCCTTTTTGCAGGCGGCGCTGATGCCAGCTCGTTCCGCCAGTTGAAAATCTCCGATGGCGCGACTATCAATCTTATGGGGCTGTCTCCTGACGATAGCCATACAAAAGATTTTGATGATGCGGGAATGCTCTTTGTCAAACCAAAGTCAGATGTGGCTACACAGACTGAGCCGACCCTGCTGATCACAGGCGCGGAGACCACGGTTAACATTCTGCGCAACGAATCCAACAAATCCAATCACGGCGTATTCAATACCAGCAACACCAGCATTACTGACGGCGCCACGGTTAATGTACAGGGTGGACTTCTGCTTACAGGCTATCTTAACACGCCTGCGTCAGACCCGAGCAAAACCGTTACGGAGGCCATGTTTGCTGCCAATGCCGGATACACCAGCGTTGACGGTGGCGGAAGCATAGTCGTTGGCGACAAGGGACACCTTGTGCTGAATCAGGGCATGACCCTTGATATTGCTGCTGACGGTGCGCTGACCAGCACTGGCAAGGTCAGTATCTACACCAAAAATGACCTCACCAACACTGCTGCAACCTTGCAGTATTCCGGCGGCACACACACTCTGAGCGGCACGGTGAGTCTTGGCGGCGACCTCAAGGTTACTGACGCCAAACTGGACTTGACCAATGCCAAGCTTGAAAAATTCGGTAACACTGCCGGAACCATAGCTGTGCTGCGCGAGCAGGATACTACCAGCAACCAGATGGCCCGTGTGGATATGACCAGTGACCAGCTTTCTTCCTGGCTTGCCGAGGACGGCTCCGTTACCGTCAAGGGCACCAATAACCTGAAAGCCCGCTTGCATCTGGGCACAGACGCGACACTGGATGCCGGAAGCATTGAAGGTGGCACCGCGGCAAAATCCGGCATGCTCGTCCTCCTTGAACATGGCAGCATTCAGGCGCAAAACATGAAGCTGACCGGCAATGCACTCGACATTGGCTCTGCGGAGGACACCCGCATCAAGGTCAACAGCCTTACCCTTACGCCCGGCGAGGATAAAGACTTTACCCTGACGTCTGGCAAACTGTACCTCAAGGGCGAAGCCGATTCCGCGCTCAACTTTGTAGGCAGCGAAGGCAAAGGCCTGGAAATCGCTACCGCTGGCGTACTGAAGCTTGGCGACACCCCGGGCGAAACGCCTATAGTGGGCGGTTCCCTCAACACCAATATCACCAGCAGCGGAACGGTCGAAGTTACCAATGGCAAATGGGTTCTGGCCAAAGGCAATACTCTGAATATCGAGGGTGGCACCCTTACTATAGGCGGAGAAAAGGCGTCCCAGACAGCCACTTCACCCATGCCCGCTGAACTGAACATTCAGGGAACCCTGACGAGTGCGGCACCCGGCAACGGCAGCGACACCGGCATCAATGTCATGCAAAACGGTGTTCTGTCTGGTGATGCCAGCAAGTTCGTCACATATGCCGACAACGATGTCACCATCGCAACCGGCAAAGAGATATATGTCGCCACTGGCGGCACTCTGCGCCTTGACGGGCTGGAAACAATCACCCTCACCCAGGCGAAGAAGTTCAAGAGTATCATGGCTGACGGCAGTGCGGGCCTTATCAACTACGGTGACGCTAAGCTCGTTGCGGGTGCCGATGATAAAACCGATGGCAACATTGTAAGCGATAAGATTGAAGGCACCAAAATAGTGGTGGCTGGCGAAAAAGTGGCATATGCCGCCGCGAGCGACAGCATTACCGTAGGCGGTGACTTCGGCGCTGATGCTCTTGTCGTTACGGGCAATGCCGGCGTTGTAGCAGTCAAGATTGATGGCGATACCACCCTGCTGGGTAATAGCGGCCAGTTAATCACCACCGTCGACAACAAAGAAGCCAATGTTACCGTGGCTGCCGGTAAAAATCTCAACCTCGGTTCCGCAGGTGTGGCGTCCAAGGGCGGCATACTGAATGGCAATGTAGCACTCAATGCGGGCTCTGTCCTTAATGTCGCTGCCGCCCAATACACGGTGAACAACATCGAAGGGAACAGTGGCAGTACAGGCAATGTGGAGATCAGCGCGGGCGGCGGCCTCACTGCGGACAATATCACTGCAACCAACGTTACCGCCACCGGCGGCAGCGTTACGGCGGACAAAATCACGGCCTCCAGCGTTACCGCCAATGGCGGCAGCGTTTCTGCTTCCGATATCACGGCCACCAGCGTTACCGCCAATGGCGGCAACCTTAAAGCCCAAAACCTTACCGTCAGCGACGACTCCAGCTTCACTGACGGCGCAAAGGTAAATGTGTCTACGCTGACCGGAGCTGCAAACAAAGCCATTTCGGTTGGCAACAAAACTGACACGGTGGGTGGCACGACCCTCACAGTGGGCGACCTGAATCTTAACGGCGGCAGCCTCCTTATCGACCCGGCCTGGAGCCAGGCCTCCAGCAACGTGGCCGTGGGCGCCTTTACAGATAGCGCGGCCCAGCCAGATCTCAGCATCAACGGCAACGTGGGTGTGGGCATGAACTCTATGGCTGCCATTGGCACCACCGACACAGGGTGGCTGACTGGTCAGGTAAACGACGCCACCAACGGAGCGGGCCTGACGCAAAATGGCGTCACCGCCGCCATGGGCCTCTACAGTGCTCAGGTGCTGGGCAGCGGACAAGCCATTGTTGTGGACGGCACAAAATCTACTGCGGACTTTAGCTCCTTCACTGGCAACACCGCCACCTTTGCCAACAACTCACTGCTCGTAGTCACAGCCGCAGCTACAAATGCTGCCGGAGCTCTGGACGGCGCAGTTACCGGCAAGACTCTACTTGCTGACAGCGCAAGACTGCGCATCACTGACGCCAAGGTGGGCCAAACCTACAAGGTTTTGGGCGCTAATCTGAAGGTGGACAACACTAGTTACGCAGACGGCGCAAACGGCACCGGTTGGACAGGTTCCAACTTCAGCACCGACTCCCGCATGATCACGGGCGCATTTGATGCCGCCACTGGTGAACTGACAACGGCGCTCAACTCCTCCGCCAATACCTTCCCCAAACTTGACGGCGAACTTGTGAAGGCGCTGGACAATGCCTACGCCGCCGACCAGGTGGGCCCGGGCCAAGTAAATTCCGACGTGAAGGGCGTGCGCTTCCTGTCCCGCGCCACCAACGACAACTTCATCGGCGCCAATGCCGACCTGGCCGCCAAGACCATTGAAAGCGCCTCGCGCATAGCTGTGGCTGGCGCAGTGCCGCAGATGGCCATGGCCGCCAATAACGCTGCGGGCGCTGCCATTACCCAGCGCACCAGCATTGCGCAGCCTGACGGCAACGGCCTTCAGTCCGTTTCGCTCAACAAGGGTGATGGCGTGAGCAATAAGGGCGCGGCCCTGTGGATCATGCCCCTGTACCAGAGCCAGAACGCCTGGGGCATGGAAGCCGGAAACTATGATCTCAAGTGGAACGGCAGCCTGGGCGGCATAGCCCTTGGCGGCGATTACACCTTTGATAATGCCCTGCGCGCGGGTATAGCCTTCAATATCGGCGGCGGTTACGCCGAGGGCGAGGGCGACCTGGCCAAAACAACCAACAGCTTCAACTTCTGGGGCCTTGGCGCATATACTGGCTGGGCCATGGAAAACTTCGGCGTAACCGCCGACGTCAACTTCACCAGCACCTACAACAAGGTGAAGCAGGAGCTGCCCGGGGCCATGCAGATGCACGACCTCAAGAGCGACATCACGGCATACGCCCTCAGCTCGGGCCTGCGCGCCGAATACAAGTTCAACACGCAGTATGTGGACATTATCCCCCACCTTGGCGTGCGCTACATGTACGTGAACACCGACTCCTATGATGTGAAGAGCAACGGCACCGCCATGCGCGGGGATGAAACAGAGCAGAACATCTGGACCTTCCCCATTGGCGTGACCTTCAGCAAGCAGGTTGAAACCAGCAACGGCTGGTATGTGAAGCCCAACCTTGACCTCGGCGTGCTCCCCGCCACCGGCGACATCGACGCCAAGAGCAAGGTTCGCTTTACCGGCACAGGAACCAAGGCCGAACTGGATACCCGTACCATGGACTATATGAGCTATACGGGTGGCCTGGGCCTTGATTTTGGCAACAACAACCTGTCGTTTGGCCTTAACTACAACATTCAGGCCTCTGAACACGCCACCTCACATGGCGTGTTCGGCACGGCCCGTTACGAGTTCTAGGGAAACGCTGATTTGCTTCGTTTGGCGGCGTTGCTTCACTTTTTTTGAAACAGTCGAGGACGGAAAAGTCCACTCCTGCTTCAAAAAAAGATCACGCCTTGCCAAACAAAACAACTACGCGTTTCCAAGAGGCTCTTTAATCAGTAGCGCAAAAACAGACCGGGAACATCCGGTGCGGGGCGGCGTACGCCGCCCCGCTTACATTTGCAAACAGCACAAGCCTCACACAGCTTGCGCGGCCGTTCGCGCCCTGCCCTTCCTGGGGTGCGGACGGCCTTTTCGTCAAGGTAGCGGTATGAAAAGACAAATTCGTTTTGCGGCCTTGGGGCTGCTCTGCATTTTTTTGACAGGATGTCTTAACTTCGATGACTCGCCCAAGGTCGGAGTGGTGGATGTAGACCGCATTTTGCGCGAATCCCGTGCGGCCCAGGCCGCAGTCAGACACATTGATGCCGTCCGCCAACGTCTGGACGCCGGATGGAACGAACTGCAAAAAATGTACGCCGCCTCGTTGCCAGCAGAGCGGGAACAGGCACTGGCACAGGGGCTGAACACCCTGCGCCGCCAGATGGCGCTGGAAGAAGCGGCGGCCAGACAGGTCGTCGTAAACCATATGCAGACTGAAGTAGCCCGCTGGCGTGAAAGCACCAAGGCGCAGATGGTGCTGCCCCGCAACGGGATGCTGGACGCCGCCCCTGGCACGGATATTACCGGAACCATCATGGATGCCATGAACCAGCACGACCCAGTTTTCTCCAGTCTGCCCACGGTGCATGTGGAAGGCAGCAGCAACGACACGGACAAAACCCCGGACGTTGCCGCGCCTTCCGGCAAACAGCCCCGGTCTGCGGTAACAGGGCCAGTGCCAGCAAAGCGATAGTTCCCGTTAAGAGCAACGAGTAGAAGAGCCCCTTTTTTCAGCAACTGAAAAAAGGGGCCTTGCAACACCTGAACAAATCTTACTTTCAGGGCAAAAGCACAGTTATTCCGCCGGGGCGGTTCCGCTTTCTTCTGCGGGCGCTTCGCTGTCCACGGGTTTAAGGCTGTCCATGTAAATCTGTTGCGGGCCATCGCCGCACTGCGGCACCTGAAGCCCCAGACGGGCCTGGGAATTGATGATAATGGGCCCGGCCATGTTGAGCACCGCAGCCTCTGGCTGCCCGGCAGGAATGGAAACAGTCACCAGAACGGCTGTTTCTTCCATATCCGCTATTTGCAGAAGCTGCTTTTCGGCCTCGCCCAGAGCGGGGGCATACGCGGTCTTGTCCATAAAGCTGTAGGGATCAGCCACCAGCAAGCCTACCACGGGGTTGCTTGTACTCTGCAAAATAAGCAGAGGAGCCTCGGGGCGGATTTGCAGCAGAATGAAATCTCTTTCATTTTCAAATCCGGCCAGACCGCGTGGAAAATGCACAACCTTTTCGGCATCGATACTACGCCGCCCGAGGCGGGTTTCGATCTCTATTTCTTTGTTTCGTGCCATAATTCAGCAGCCACCATGAGGTCGTTGTTACTGGTTTCAAGAGCGCGGCGGTTTTCTTCCACAACCCGCTTGTACACTTCTTCGCGGTAAACGGTGGTGTCGCCCGGCACTTCCAGGCCAAGCTTGACCTGTTTGCCCTGCATACCCAGAACGGTTATGCGTATGTTTTCGCCGAGATAAAGGCTTTCACCAGGGCGACGCGTCAGTATCAGCATAAGTGCTACCTATTATAAGTACTTGGCAAGGCTCATTTGCATAATCATCGATGAAGATTGAAGCACCGTCTGGTACGTCAACTGCTGCCGCGTGAGCTTGGCCAACAGATCCGTAAGATCGATGTCTTCTGTATAGCTCAATCGTTCCTCCTGGTCTACCTTCTGAAAACTCAGCACATCCTGCGCCAGACTGACGCGGTTTTCCAGACCGCCAATGCGGGCCACCTGACTGAGGATATTCTGCTGCGCCGTTTCAATGGCGGCCAGACTTTTCTGGCAGCCTTCCTGATTATTATTTTCGCAGTAAGCAATAAAGTCGCCTGCGATTTCAAACAGGTTGGCATTGCCCTCAATGGCGGGCTTGCCATCATAATAGCCGCCAAAAATATCCTTGCCCACGCTGTTCACGCCAATATACGTGCCCTTCATTATTTCCAGGTTCAGATTGGCGCGCGCGGGATGGATAAGCACCTGCGTGCCCTTGTCTATAATGGTGCTGCCCGCAGAGGAAGCGTCCATATCCATATAGCCGCCGGGCACAGGCAGGCGCACTTTGCCGCCGCCCGCAGTCTGCGCCGTGGCCGTAACCCAGGAGCTGCCGCTGTCCAGACTGTATGAATAGGTAAAAGGCGTGCCCGTGGTGGACAAATCCACACTGGGATCAGCGTCTATACGCACAAGCACGTTGTTGCCAAAAGCGCCGCTGGCCGATGTTTTCAGCCCGCTGGGGCCGCCCATGACGGTCATCTCCGGCGGGGGATCGTTGTCGTCGCCCTGGTACACGGCCGTGGGGCGGATGTACACGAGCGTACCGTTATTGGCCCCGGCCCCGAGACTTGTATCCGCAGCGGTGACGGCCATATTCTGCTTCATGGTGATGGTCACGCCGTCGGCCACCAGGGTATGGCTGCCTGCCGCCACGGTTTCGGTATTCCAGGTTGTGCCGCCGTCCTTGGACCAGCGGTAGTCCAGCGCGTCAACGCCCAGCGTGCCCGTGCTGGTAAACTGCACCATCATGGAGGTATTGCTCGCGCCCTCAATGGTGTAGTTTCCCGCGCTGATGTCACTGTTCCAGGTGGTGTCCCAACTGGTCAGGCCGAGGCTCTGCTCAAAGGCGTTCTGGTCATAGCGCTGCCCTGCAAAAATACTCTTGTCGTTGAACTGGGTATTGGACAGGTTGAGAATCTGACCAAAAATTTCCTTGGCTTCCGAAGCGATAAGCGTGCGCTGGTTGTCCGTGGTTCCTGTGGCGGCCTGCTCCATCAAGCTTTTGAGCTTGGTTATGGCTGTGCTCAGCTGCGTGCCAAGAACATCGTCCGCCAGCTTGAGCCACCCTTCGGCAGTATCGCAATTGGACTGGTACTGCTTGGTGTCGCTGATATCGTCCCTGGTCATGAGCACGCGATAGGTTCCTGCGGGATCATCGGAGGGACGGTTGATCTTCTTTTGCGTGGAGCCTTGCTCATTGCTTTCCATATATGCAGAAAGGCTCTTCTGCATCTGCCCAACTATGGTATTGTACATGGAGCTTTGTGTAACTCTGATGGCCATAACAGCTCCTATTGCTTGAGGCCAAGCAGGGTTTGCAGCATCTGGTCAGCGGTAGTGATAAGCTTGGCCGCCGCCGTATAGGAGTGCTGGTACTTTATGAGGTTGGACATTTCTTCGTCCAGATTCACCCCTGTTACGGAACTTACGCGGTCTCCGAGGTCCGTGGTCAGGGAGGTGTGATACTCCGAATTGGTTTTGGAGAGCCGCCTGTCCGCGCCCACTGTGGTTACCAGCGTGGCGTAGTATTCGCCGAGGCTCTGGTTGGACACGGTCTTCCAGGTGGTCGAAATGGTCACGTCCTTGGTGGCGAGCGCCCCGATGGCCGTTGCCGTTGATCCGTCGCCCTTGTTGGCCTGGCTCTGCCCGTTGACGGCCCCGGCCGCTATGAGGTTGACATTGGTGTGCAACTGGCTGTTGACGGCCATGTTGGACGCGTTGTCACCCGTAAAAAATGAATTGATGCCAAGCGCGGCCATAAGCCCCGTGCTGTCCACGCCCATGGCGAATTTGACGTTGCTGGCCGGATTGGACTCGATAAGCAGCTTGCCGTCCTGAATGCTGGCCTTGAGCATGTTGACGCCCGGCGCGCTGCTGTCGGGGAAGCTGCTGTTGATGACGTTGCACACGTCCTGAAGCGTATGCACGCTCGGGTCAAAATTCACCGTGCCGGGAGGCGTTATGGAACTGAAATCCAGCGAGTTTGTGCCGGAAGCCGTTGCCCGGAGATCGCCAGTGGTCTGGTCGTAAAAATAGATATTGAGATTGCCGCTCTGGAGCTTGTCGGCATACGGCAGGGTGGTCTGGGCCGAGCCAAGGGGCTGCTGGGCGCTCAGCACCTGCTGCGTGCCCTGGGCATAGGTCAGCAGTTCCGTACCGGTTCCCTGGCTGTGCAGGCGGTTTACTTCCCAGATAAGAGAAGAGGCCACGGCGTCCAGCTCATCAAGATAGCGGCCGCAGTTGTCGTCGCGCACGGTATAGTAGGCGGTCAGCTTGCCACCGGTGGCGCGGTTCTTGTTTTCCGAACCGTCAAGATAGGTCTGCGGCGTGATGTTCTGGGGGCCGCGTGTGGGCTCTATCCAGTACAGGCCGTTCTTGGGCATGATGTCGAACTTGTCGCCAGCCGTGAAATTGTTCGTTTCGGAGAAGGATATCTTGAGATCCTTGACCTTTACGGGGTCTACCTTACCATCGCCGTCAACGTCGGTGATGTCATAGTGCAGTTCTTTGCCGTTCTCGTCACGCAGCCACGTTTTGCCGCCGTCCAGAGAAACGCGAAAGCTCGGCGGCGGCGTGTCGCCGACGTTGCCGCCGTTAAGAATTTCAACGGTGTATTCGTGGCTGTCGGAACCCTGAAACTCCACGTTGCCCGTATACGCCGAGCCAGCCGTAAGATTGCTTTCGGCGCGCGGCCCCATGACCTTGAGTTCATTGACGCTCTGCCCCTGCACCAGCGGCTGCCCGGTGGTGAGTTGCACGGTGAAGTTGCCCTTGCCGTTGTCGATGGTTTCCACATCCACAAGTGTGGCCAGCTCGCGCACCATCTGGTCGCGCTGGTCAAGCAGGGCATTGGGATTGCTCACGCCGTCAACGGTATTGGTCGTGATCTGCCTGTTAAGGTCGGCAATGCCCTTGGCCAGGGTGTTGATACGGTCCACCGACTGGTTGATGGACACGTCCATTTCGCTCTGAATGGCCTTGAGGCTTGCTGTTGTGCTGCTGAACATGTCGCTCAGATTGTCGGCACTGGAAAGCAGGCTCTGACGATAGGCATTATCGTCCGGAAGCTTGGTAAGATCTTGCCACCCCTTGAAAAAAGCGCTCATGGACGAGCTTATGCCCGACCGGTTGGACTCGTTGAACAGGTTTTCAACCGAACTGAGCACAGTATCCTGCTCTGTCCAGCGGGAAGAATTGGTGGACTGCCTCACATAGGATCGCTCAAGAAAAGCGTCGAAAAAGCGCAGTATCTGCTGGGCGTTGACGCCCATGCTCTCGCCGCCGGGCTTGGAGATAATGGTGCCCGCGTCGCGCTGATCCACATAGCGACGGGTATAGCCCGCGGTGTCGGCATTGGCTATGTTGCTGCCAGTGACCGATATCCATGCCTGGGACGCATTGAGCGCCGTTTGCCCCATGTTAAGCAGACCGCTAAGCATGACTTAGAGCCTCCCTGAAATAAGCGCGGCTTCGGGATGGCCGTGAGGGCGCATACCGCCCCGGC
>NZ_JAVESS010000031.1 GCF_034006445.1 Desulfovibrio sp.
GCAAAAGGGTCCCTCCCCCACACCCCCTCCCCCCAAAAATCTTTATTGTGTTGCACAATGGAGCAAGGCTCTAAGCCTGATAAAAGGCGGCGACAGCGTTTTTCAGGCTTCACTCCCATTTCAGGGGTATCTGCTTCTGAGTGTTTTCCGTAGGCGTGAGGCAGTGCGAAAGGCCACATGGAAGTGATAGGGGAGACTTGTGCGGGAAGACAGGCGGTGCGGGCGGCGTCAGGCAGAGGGAGCGACAGAGTCGGCAGCATCGGCAGGACTAAAAAAAGCAGCGCCCCCTGTGGAAGCGCTGCCCTTGTGTGAACAGTGTTCGTCCTAGAGCAGATTAACTTTGAGAATGTACATTCTCAAAGTTTAAGATACGCTCGCTTCGGTGCTTAACCGCGCAGATAAACTGCGCTTACACCTCTGCGGCGGGCGTCTGCTTCCGCATCCGCCAGAGCAATTTCAAAGTGAAATTGCTCTAATCGAGGCCCATGGCCTTGCTGATTTTTTTGGCGGCTTTTTTAACTTTTTGCAGCGGCGTCTGCTCCCCGGCTGCCTCAAATTCGCGCAGCAGTTCCACCTGCCGGTCCGAGAGGCGCGTGGGGGTAAGCACCCTGACTTCCACCAGCATGTCGCCGCGCTGTCTGCGGCCAGGGTAGGGCATGCCCTCGCCGGGCACGCGAAGCACAGCGCCGCTCTGCACGCCCTTGGGAACATCCAGGGGAATGGGTTTTTCCAGGCCGGGAATTTCCACCCTGTGCCCGAGGGCCGCCTGCACAAAACTTACTTCCTGAGTAAAGACAAGATCCTGGCCCTGACGCCGCCAGCGCTTGTCCTGCTCGACAGTCAGCACCACGTAAAGGTCGCCGGGAGGGCCGCCGTGTACGCCGGGCTCGCCCTCGCCGCGCACGCGCAGCCGGGTTCCCGTGTCCACGCCGGCGGGCACGCGCACCACAAGCTCCCGGGTATCGGTCACAATGCCTTCACCCTTGCACTTGGCACAGGGTTTGGTAATGACGCGACCCGTGCCCTGACAGGTGTTGCAGGGCATGGCGATCTGGAAAAATCCCTGTGACCGGCGCACCTGGCCCGTGCCGTTACACTGACGGCAGGTCTCGACCTTGCTGCCCGGAGCCGCGCCGCTGCCCTTGCACTCGCTGCAGGTAACGTGCTTTGGCAGGGAAAGGGTGATTTCATCACCAGTGGCGGCCTGGGAAAAAGAAATGGTCAGGTTGTAGCGCAAATCTGAACCGGCCATGGGGCGCGGCCCCCGGCTGGCAGCAGAAAACCCGAAGAGATCACCGAAAATATCGCTGAAATGGGCGAAAATATCTTCGTTGCTGCCAAAACCTCCGCCCCCGTTTACGCCAGCATGTCCAAAGCGGTCATAGCGGGCGCGCTTGTCGGGGTCGCGCAGAATGTCATAGGCTTCGGCCGCGCGCTTGAAATTTTGTTCGGCCTCGGGATCATCGGGATTGTGGTCCGGGTGATACTTGAGGGCAAGCTTGCGGTATGCCTTTTTGATCTCGTCGTCGCCAGCGCTGCGGCTAACGCCCAGCACCTCGTAGTAATCAAGCTCCATCATGGTCCGGATTCCGGTGGCTGCGTGCTTGTGCGCCTGGGCTAAAGGTTGTATTCACAGGCGCGGCGGCTGCCCAAGGACAGCCGCCGCGCAGACAATGTAAACTATGAGTCCTTACTCACCGGAGGCAGGCGCGGCCTGTTCTTCGGCAAGGGGATTGTAAAGGCTGTCATCGTCGGGCAGCACTTTGCCCGCGGCGATTTCGCGAAGGGCGGTGACCACTTCCTTGTTGCGTGATTCCACCAGGGGTTCATATCCCTCACGGTACTGATGCACGCGCTTGATGGCCATTTGCACAAGCAGAAAGCGGTTGTCTACGCGCTCCTGGCAATCTTCAACTGTAATACGGGCCATGCTGCCTCCGTAGTGTGCGCGGCCGGGGCCGCTGACTGGGGCGAAAGGCTTTCCGCCGCAGTTCGTTTTGATAAATAATACCGCCCGACCATTTGTAAAGGGCCGGGCGTGGAATACGCCTGGAGCAGGCTTTGCCTGCTGAAATAAGATATGATATAGGCCGCCATTGACACTGTCAAGCATGCCCGGAGCGCCAGGCAGCTTAGACGATTTTGAAGGAGATTGCCAGCCATGAGCAGAGAAAAAAGGTCTTTCGCGCAGGAAGTGTGCGTAAAAAGCGCGGGCAAGGCCATGCAGATGACAAATATGCTCTGGCCTGGCTGCCGGGTAGGCGTGGCTGCCTCCGGCGGAGTGGACAGTTTTGTGTTGATGAAGACCCTTAAAATTCGTCAGGGAATCGTACCTTTTCACTTTGAAATCATGGCCCTGCACCTTAACCCCGGTTTTGACAGCCAGAGTCACGCGGCTCTTTTGCCCTGGCTGGCCGAGCATGGCATTCCCTCCCATGTGGAAGTGACAACCCACGGGCCTGACGCCCACTCAGAGAAGAATCTGCGCCGCTCGGCCTGTTTTCGCTGCGCATGGCTGCGCCGCAAGAGGCTTTTTGAGCTTTGTGCGCAGTACAAGCTGACCCACCTGGCGCTGGGCCACAATGCCGAAGACCTGGTGGAGACGTTTTTTATGAATATCTGCCGAAACGGGCGTGTGGACGGCATGAGCATGAACGAGCCTTTTTTCAACGGCCAGTTGCGGCTCATCCGCCCGCTCATGCTTGTGGAGAAAAAATATATCCGGCAGGCGGCGCGCCAGTGGGGCCTGCCCATATGGGCCAATGCCTGCCCTTCGGCGGGCAGAACCGCCAGAAGCGATATGGCCCAGACGCTGGAGCACCTCTACGCCGTCACCAAGGATGGCCGCCGCTGCGTGCTCAACGGCCTGACGCGCTGGCAGCTGGAAAAAAGCAGCAGTGCGGCGCAACAAGACGCCCCGGACGAGGCGTAGGCGCGGGCTGCGCCGTCAATTTTCTTGCATTGACAGGGCCGCCCTGGCCCCCTAAAGTTTGCGCACATGCTTTTTGGCAAATATCACATTGTCATATTCAAGGAAGGTCGCAGCGGCAGCCGCAATCTGCGGATGCGCGGCTGGTTCGGCTTTTTTGCTTGCGTTCTTGTGGTGGCTCTGGCGGCTTGCAATGTCTGGCTGGTGCGCGCCTGGCTTGAGGCGCGCCATCTCAACGACGACCTTGAAAACTCCCAGCGCGTCATCAGCGAGCAGCGCCGCCAGCTTGTCAATCTGGCCGAGCGCATTTCGCAGGTGGGACGCGACCTGCAAAGGATTCAGAGTTTCGACTCCAAACTGCGCATCATGATGAATATGGATAAAGACCCCGCCGATGCTGGCGGCGGCCTTGATATCGCGGGCGATTTTTCGCGGTCTTATCTGCCCCTGCACCGACAGGAGCTGGCCGCCCGCAAGATGCAGGATTTTCTTGAACGGCTTTCGGAATCCTCCCGCCTTGAAGAAGTGCGCCAGCAGGATCTGTTGCTGGCCCTGCGCGAAAACAGGGACGCGCTTTCTGCCATGCCCACAATCTGGCCTGTGGTGGGCTTTGTGTCTTCCAGCTTCGGCTGGCGCTCCTCACCCTTCGGCGGTCGTGGGCAGTTCCACAAGGGGCTGGACATCACCAACCGCATCGGCACCCCCGTGGTGGCTCCGGCACAGGGGCTGGTTACGCAGTCCGGGCATGACGGCGCGTACGGCCTGAGCCTGGAAATCAACCACGGCGGCGGCGTTATCACCAAGTACGGACATATGCAGCGTTGCTCCGTGCCCGTGGGCGTTTGGGTCAAGCGGGGACAGGTCATCGGCACTGTGGGCATGAGCGGAAGAACCACCGGCCCGCATTTGCACTATGAAGTGCGCCTCAATGGCGTGCCGGTGAACCCCATGCGCTACATTCTTGATTAATTTTTTTGTGAAATTTTTTTGTGGGGGAGGGACCCTCCTTAGACCAGATTACCTTTGAAATGTTGCACATTTCAAAGGTGTCATTCTGCCAAAAATGCGATTTTTGCCTGAATCCACGCCACGTTGTGGCGCGCTGCACAAGAGTGCAGCGTTAGAGCATTTAATTTTTTTCAAAAACTAAATGCTCTAAAAAGGGTCCCTCCCCCACGCCCCCACCCCCTAAAACTCTTGTTGTCGTCCGTGATAGTACCGAGAGTTTTTTTGCACTGAAAGCGCACGCTCGCCTAGAAGTGTAGATGTGAATTACTCATGCGGGCGCTCGCTGGAGCGGCGTCTTCCACCCGCGCGCCTCCATAGCTCATTGGCGGCAGGGCTTCAGGGATAATCCGTTTCAGAACTGGCGGGCTTCGCCTGCCCGGATGCCCCCCCTTTTCTCACGTTTATCCAGCCGCGCGCCATATGCCAAACTGGACAGCAGGGCATTCACTCTTATATACTGAGAGCAGTGAGGACGACCTCCCCCATAAAGGGTATGTAATCCGGGACGACCCGGCTCTGATCAAGGAGAGCCGTGATGGCCTGGATTTTTCTTTTTTTCGCCGGACTGCTTGAGGTTGTCTGGGCATATACAATGAAGCTGTCGCTTGGTTTCACCAAGCCTCTGCCCACGGTACTCACCTTTGTGGCCATGGCCGCCAGCTTTGCGCTGTTATCCGTAGCCATGAAGAGCCTGCCCCTGGGCACGGCCTATACCATCTGGACGGGCATCGGCGCGGTAGGGGCTTTTTTGCTTGGCATACTGGTGCTGGGCGAGCCTGCCAATGCCATGCGCGTGGGCGCGGCCGCGCTTATAGTGACCGGGCTTGTGATGATGAAAATTTCTTCGTGACCGTCTTTTCCTCTCGTGACATCCACCTCATCGCACATCTCCCAACCGAAAAAGCCGCTGTAAAAAGCGGCTTTTTTGTTGGATACGCACGTTCACGTAAAATAGTTCTGGGGGTACTGCGGTGCAGGCGTTTGTCATAAGGGATCTGCGAAGGTATCCGCGCTGTTCATGCAGATACCTTTTGAGATGGTGCGAAGCCTTTATGACTCCGCCTCTTGATCCCCGCTCCAGATCAGAAAACTCTTTGGGCCATACTGGAGCACCATAAGAGTTTTAGGGGGTGGGGGTGTGGGGGAGGAGACCCTTTTATAGAGCATTTAATCTTTGAAAAAAGTTAAATGCTCTAACGCTGCACAAGAGTGCAGCGCGCCACAACGTGGCGTGGATTCTGCCGAAAATCGCATTTTTGGCAGAATGACACCTTTGAAATGTGAAACATTTCAAAGGTAATCTGGTCTAAGGAGGGTCCTCCCCCACAAAGCATTTCTTTGCCGCAGACAGTCGCGACTACAGCTTGGGGCTGCCGATGGTCGGCAGGGCCTGTTCCATGCTGTGGCCAAGGGCCAGCAGCTGCGCTTCGGCGAAGGGTTTGCCGATGAGTTGCATGCCCACGGGCATCTGGCTTTCAGCGCCAAGACCCACGGGCAGCGAAAGGCCGGGCAGGCCCGCCAGGTTCAGGGACAGGGTGTAGGCGTCCATGAGGTAGATCTCCAGCGGATCCGCCGTATTGCTGCCAAGGTCGCTGGCGGTGACGGGCGACACGGGGGCCAGCAGCGCGTCGCACTGGTCAAGGGCTGCCAGCAGCTCGTCGCGGATGAGGCGGCGCACCTGGGCGGCCTTGCGGTAGTAGGCGTCGTAATAGCCGGAGGAAAGCACGTAGGCTCCCAGCATGATGCGGCGTTTGACTTCCTGTCCGAAGCCTTCGGTGCGGCTGCGCACGTAGAGTTCTTCAAGGTTTTTGATGTCGGCGGCGCGGTGGCCGAAGCGCACGCCGTCAAAGCGGGCCAGGTTGGAGCTGGCTTCGGCCATGGCGATGATATAGTAGGTGGCAATGGCCGCATCCGTATGGGGCAGGCCCACTTCCACAAGCTCAGCGCCGTTGTCCCTGGCAGTCTGCATGGCGGCTTCGCAGGCCGTGCGGACTTCGGCAGACAGTCCTTTGCCGTAGAACTCGCGGGGGACGCCCAGGCGCGCGCCCTTGAGGGGGCGGCTGGCGAGCGTGGCCGTGTAGTCTTCAGCCGGGCGCGGATCGCAGGTGTTGTCGCGGGCGTCGGGCCCGGCAATGGCGGTAAGCATGCGCGCGCAGTCGGTAACGCTGCGGGTCAGCGGGCCAACCTGATCCAGGGACGAGCCGTAGGCGATGACGCCGTAGCGTGAAACGCGGCCATAGGTGGGCTTGAGGCCCACGCAGCCGCAGAATGCGGCGGGCTGGCGTATGGAGCCGCCCGTGTCCGTTCCCAGCGAGGCAAAGCACTGACCGGCAGTCACCGAGGCTGCGGAGCCGCCGCTGGAGCCGCCGGGAACCTTGTTGACGTTCCAGGGGTTGCGGGTGGTCTGGTAGGCCGAGTTTTCCGTGCTGGAACCCATGGCGAACTCGTCCATGTTGGCCTTGCCCAGAATGACGGCTCCGGCTTCACGCAGTTTTTGCACCACAAAGGCGTCGTAAAAAGGGGTATATCCTTCAAGTATGCGCGAGCCGGATGTGGTGGGCATGCCCTTGGTGGAAAGGGCGTCCTTTACCGTGACAGGCACGCCCCACAGGGGACGCGAGGCGTCGGGGCCAGCCTTGTCCAGAGCGGCGGCCGTTGCCAGGGCGTTTTCGGCGTCCACATGCAGAAGGGCGGCCAGCGCGGGCTCGGTGGCGGCCACGCGGTCAAGGCAGGCGGCGGCCACTTGTTGGGCGCTCAGTTCTTTTTTTTGCAGCGCCTGGGCCACAGCCGTGAGGGAGAGGGAGCATATGTCGGTCATGGGTATTCTCAAGTGTTCCGCTTACGGTATTTGCGCGAATACTAACAGGTCTCCGGGAGTACGCATGCTCCGGGAGCAGGGCTTTTGGGCAATTGCCGTACGGGCTGCCAGGGCAGCCGCCCGCTGTAACGGCGTAGCCGCTTGCCGTAACTGCCGTGCCGTAACTGTTGCGAATGGCCGTTCTCAACGACAATTCGCCCAGAGCAATTTACGCGTGAAACGAGTTAACTGCTCTGCAAGGATTTTTCTGAAAATCCTTGCCACAAAATGCGAGCAGGCAGGTTTTGCCCGCCGTGCACGAGCATTTAACATGCTAAATGCCCGAGGAACGCTCTGATTAAAGAGCCTCTTGGAAACGCGCAGTTATTTCGTTTGGCAAGGCGCGATCTTTTTTTGAAGCAGGAGTGGACTCTTCCGTCCTCGACTGTTTCAAAAAAAGTGAAGCAACGCCGCCAAACGGAATAAATCAGCGTTTCCCTAGAGCAATTTCACTTTGAAATTGCTCCGGCGACTGCGTGAGCAGGCGCCCGCCGCAGAGGTGTAAGCGCAGTTTATCTGCGCGGTTAAGCACCGAAGCGAGCGTATCTTAAACTTTGAGAATGTACATTCTCAAAGTTAATCTGCTCTAAACGATGCGCGGCACCATGAAGTACTCGCCGTCAGCCTCGGGGGCATTGGCCAGCACTTCCTGACGGGTGCGCACATGGGCGGCCACGTCTTCACGCGCGGCGGACGTATGCTGCGCCGGGCTGTACAGGGGTTCAACGGCGCTGGTGTCCACCTTGGCGAGCACATCCATATACCCGAGGATGTCTCCCAGTTGCCGGGCGAAAAGCTCCTGCTCCTGCCCGCTCAGACTGAGCCGTGAAAGTTGGGCCATGTGGGCCACTTCTTTTGAACCGATGCCTTTATTCTCTGCCATTATGAAGTCCTTTGTCCGGCCCGGCGGCGTTTGCTGCTCGCCGGGCCACAGATGGTGTTCTAACGAAGTTTGTTCTAGCGGTGTGCGGGCAGACTGAGCTTGTACGAGGGACGCGGCGTGGTGCCGATGGGCTGGAGCGTGGGCTGTTGTTGCGTTTCGCTCGGCGTAACGGGATTGCCCGTGGCGTCCACAGGGGGCAGGCCCTGCATGCGCAGCGCTGATTGCTGCAAAACGTTGCTGTGGGTCTGGCGGAAGTCTTCCAGAACAACGGGCACCATGCCTGTGGACGACACGCCGAAGATGAAGAGCTTCTGGTGGGCCACACCGGCATTGTCCCAGGTGATGGGAGCCATGCCCCAGACCATCTGCGAAGCGCGCTGCACGCGGGCGGTAATTTCCGGCGAGCTGAGGCGCGTATTGAGGCCGAGGCTCACGGCAAACCGCGCGAAATCATAGCCAAGGGCCGTCCAGAAGTCCGAGCCGGGCGCTTGCAGGGCGCGCGGCGCGCGGGTCTGGTTCCAGGCGGCGGGAAAGACGGCGAGAGCGTACTTTTCGGGCGCGTTCACCACCTTGCCGGAGAGCCCCTGTTCCCACAGCGTGGTGCCGAGCAGCACCAGGCGGTCTTCGCCATTATAGAGCAGGCTTGTGGTCAGCATTTCCATATTCTTCCACGAATCGGGAAGAAAAAGGGCTTCAAAGGCTGTCTGCGGCACGGGCGTGCTGCTGCCCTCGGGCGTTTTGGCATTGATGAGCGGCGCTACAGCCGTACTCCAGGAGGTGGAGTCTGCCGGATTGTACGAGGCTTTTTGCAGGGCCATATTACGCTTGTAGAGGCTCTGCTCCAGAAGGCCCGTCATGCGTGCTCCGTAGGCATCGCTGGGATAGAAGGCCCCGTAGCTGCGTATGTTCAGGCTGTCGGACGCAAAACCGATGAGGGCGTCGATCTGATCCTGGGGGCTGGGGAAAAAGCGCCATGCGCGCGTGCCTTCGTCGCCCTGCTCGAGGGAGGGCAGAAAGGTGAAGAGCGCGCGTTCGGCCGTGACGCCCGCGTTGCGGGCCTGGGCATAGTTGGGCATTTGCAGGGGGCCGCCCACCACGGTGCAGGACGGCGGCAGGGCCTTGAGCTTTTGCAGCCAGTCAGCGGCGGAGGTGTTGATTATTTCAAGGTGCATATTCACGCCGTTGGCAGCCATTTCCTTCCGGGCCATCTGCGCGCCCTGGCGGATCTTGCTCCCAATGGGCGCATACGGCCCTGAAGAGGGCAAGGCCAAAGCCACGCAGGTTTCGGGGCCGACAACCGGCTTGGCCGGGGCCACGGGGGCGCCCTGCCCGCTGAAAGGCATCTTGCAGGCGCTGAGGCTGCCAAGCAGCAGGAGCGCCAGAAGGCCAAGCGTCAGGCGCGTGAGGGCGCGGCTGCACGTCGTGGATGTATGCACTGTATCCTCCGGCAGGGTAGGTATTATACGGGTGCTTGTTATGCTCGCAAAAAACAAAAGGTCTGACTCACGGGGAGCCAGACCTTTTTAGTACAGTGGAGGCTTTGAAGCAAGTTCGCCCAGGTACGGGCGGTGACCACCCTGCCGTCAGGCTGGCAAGCCGCCTGGCCGCCGGTGGCTGCAAGCGCTTGCGCTGCAGCCGGAACCGGTCAGTAAACCTGGGGAAACTCTGCGGCCAGATATTCCTGGCGTGCTTATTTCTTCACTTCGGTGTAGTCGGCGTCCACCACATCGTCACCGGCATTGCCGTGAGACTGGCCTTCGGCCGCACCCGCCTGCGGGCCAGGCTGGCCGCCCGTCTGCTGGGCCTGCTGCTGGTAGAGCTGCTCGGCCAGCTTGTGGGATGCCTTGGCGAGATCATCCGTGGCGGTCTTGATGGCAGCGGCGTCTTCGCCTTCCATCAGCTTGCGCAGGTCGGCCATCTTGGTTTCAATATCGCTCTTCACCGTGGCGTCAGCCTTGTCGCCCAGGTCAGCCAGGGACTTTTCAGTGCCATAGATGAGGCTGTCGGCATGGTTGCGGGCTTCAATAAGCTCCTGCTTTTTCTTGTCTTCATCGGCGTGGGTTTCAGCCTCACGCACCAGCTTCTGGATGTCGTCTTCGGACAGGCCGGAAGAAGCCGTAATCTTGATGGACTGTTCCTTGCCGGTGCCCATGTCCTTGGCGGACACGTTGACGATGCCGTTGGCGTCGATGTCAAAAGACACCTCAATCTGCGGCACGCCACGGGGGGCCGGGGGAATGCCCGTAAGGTCAAAGCGGGCCAGGGTCATGTTGTCGCCAGCCATGGGGCGTTCACCCTGGAGCACGTGGATGGACACCGAGGGCTGATTGTCCGAAGCCGTCGTAAAGACCTGGCTTTTGCGCGTGGGGATGGTGGTGTTGCGCTCGATAAGTTTGGTGAACACGCTGCCCATGGTCTCAATGCCGAGGGAAAGCGGGGTCACGTCGAGCAGCAGCACGTCCTTCACGTCGCCGCTGAGAATGCCGCCCTGGATGGCAGCGCCCATGGCCACCACTTCGTCAGGGTTGACGGAGCGGTTGGGCTCCTTGCCAAAGAACTTGCCCACAACCTGCTGTACCAGGGGCATACGGGTCATGCCGCCCACGAGGATGACCTCGTCAATCTGGCTGGCAGACATGCCGGCGTCGGCCAGGGCCTTTTTGCAGGGCTCGATGGTGCTTTCCACGAGGTCGCCCACAAGGGATTCCAGCTTGGCGCGGCTGATCTTCATGAGCATGTGCTTGGGGCCGTTCTGGTCAGCCGTGATAAAGGGCAGATTGACCTCGGTTTCCATAGAGGTGGAAAGGTCTTTCTTGGCCTTTTCGGCGGCTTCCTTCAGGCGCTGCAGGGCCATGCTGTCCTTGGACAGGTCAATGCCGTTCTCTTTTTTAAACTCTTCCACCAGGAAGTTGATGATGCGCTGGTCGAAGTCTTCGCCGCCCAGGAAGGTGTCGCCATTGGTGGCGCGCACTTCAACGACGTTGTCGCCAACTTCGAGGATGGAAATATCAAACGTACCGCCGCCAAGGTCGAAGACCGCGATTTTTTCGTTGGCCTTCTTGTCCGCGCCATAGGCCAGGGAGGCGGCCGTGGGCTCGTTGATGATGCGCTTTACTTCAAGACCGGCGATACGGCCCGCGTCCTTGGTGGCCTGGCGTTGGGCGTCGTTGAAGTAGGCCGGAACCGTGATGACGGCTTCGGTAACGGTTTCGCCCAGGTAGGCTTCAGCGTCGGCCTTCAGCTTGGCCAGAATCATGGCCGAAATTTCAGGCGCGCTGTAGGTACGGCCATCCACCTCAACGCCAGCGTCGGCATTGGGGGCTTTGACGATGGCATAGGGGCTGTGCTCCTTCCAGCGGTCAACCTCGGGGCTGTCAAACTTGCGGCCCATAAGACGCTTGATGGCGAAAATGGTGCGCGTGGGGTTGGTAACGGCCTGGCGTTTGGCAATATCGCCCACAAGGCGTTCCTTGTCCGTAAAAGCCACCACGGAAGGGGTGGTGCGGCCGCCTTCAGGGTTGGTGATGCATTTGGGATCCTTGCCCTCCATGACGTAAACGCAGGAGTTGGTAGTACCCAGGTCAATACCGATAATCTTGGACATATGGTGATCCTCCTCGGGGAAAGCTTTTTTCGTATAGTTTCGCGCAGCGACCGTGTCGCCCATTGGGCCGCGCAGAACGGCGCGCGCGACAAATTCTGGCAGATGGCTGCCCAACTGCGAGGTATATGTAAGTCCTTCTGACGGGTCGTCCAGAGCATTGCCGAAAAAAAACAATAAAAAGTGTGTGCTCGGAGGGGCGGAAGGCGGTTTTTTCCCCATTTTTTATATTTGACCTTTCTTTCCCAATCTTGGTAGTGAATTATTTAACTTGCGTGTCACGGCAGACACATAATCTGGAGGAATACAGTGAATATCGGCAGACGAGATCTTATCTGCGGCCTTGGCGGGCTTGCAGTTGGCGGAGCTATGCTCGGATTGGGCGGCGCCGAGGCCAATGCTGCGGAGCAGACGCAGCAGGCAGTGGGCCGCTTTGACCAGGTTGGAGGAGCCTTTGGTTGGACGCCCCACAAACTCGACCCCAAGGAATGCGCAAAGGTGGCCTATGAGGGCTACTGGCACAAGGGTTTTGGCTGTGGCTTCGGTTCGTTTTACGCTATAGTCGGCCTGATGGGCGAAAAATACGGCGCGCCGTACAATCAGTTTCCTTTTGCCATGCTTGAGGCCAACAAGGGCGGCATCTCTGACTGGGGCACCATTTGCGGCGCTCTTTATGGAGCCGCGGCCAGCTTTTCGCTGTTCTGGGGTCGCAAAGAAGTGCACCCCATGGTGAACGAACTGTTCCGCTGGTATGAAGTGACCAGACTGCCCGTGTATAATCCCGGCGACGCGGCCCAGGGCTTCAAGGGCGAGCAGCCCATGAGCGCCTCGGATTCCGTGCTCTGCCACATTTCCGTGTCCAAATGGTGTTATGAAAACAAGATTGAGGCCGACAGCAAGCAGCGTAGCGAACGCTGCGGCCGCCTCACTGCCGACACGGCCTTCAAGGCTGCGGAAATCATCAATGCCAAGATTGAGCAGGGCAAGGATTTCAAGAGCACCTTCCCCTTGCAGAAGTCCGTGAGTTCTTGCGGCGAGTGCCATATGACAAAGGGCAATGACGCCAACTGGGCCAAGGGCGTCATGGACTGCACCCCCTGCCACAGCGGCACGGCCGCCACGCAGAACAAGTTTGTGAATCATCCTTAAACCAGTGTTGCTGTCATTCAGCCGAAAGATGTGATTTTCGGCTGGATCCGCGCCATGTTGTAGCGCGCTGCATGTTTGTGCAGCGTCAGCGCATGGACACTTTTTCAAAGGCAAAAAACTTTAGTCGCCGTGACGAGTTACTGGATTGAGTGTCGGGGGCGTCGGCAAACGGCCCTGGCAGATGAACAAGGGTAGGCCTTTCCTGAGGAAAGGCCTACCCTTGCGTTTTGCGGCATGCACGGGAGTGGTGCGCATTTGAAACCGTCCGGTGGCTGGAGCAGAAAGACGGGGTGAAATATTTCATATTTCAGTGTTGTTATTCTGCTTTTTCGCGATGCCATTGTGCTGAAAGCAGTGGTTTTCAACCGAGTCAGCGCAAGAGAAAAGGCTTGCTGCACATGGCGCAATGTCATCATGTGACATGATTCACATTGTCGTATTGCTCTTTGGACGTCACGGCGTTGCAAAGCGGGGCGAAAAAAGGTTTGGGCCTAAAAACAAGCGACATCCGCCGGAAATTTCCAGCGGATGTCGCTCGTGGGCGTATGCCCGAATATGCGCGCGGGGCGCGGCCTGACGTCAGGACTGTTACTACGAAACGGCCTGTTATGCCCGGACAGCGTGCGTTTTTGATTCCGCTTCTGCGGCGAGGGCCTGTTGTTTGTCTTCCTGGCGGATGACGTCCAGGATGCCGGTGACAACGCTGACCTGCCCGGCCATGTCGCTGACCTGACGCGCGGCCATATCCATGGCTTCGGCGATGTGGGCGCTCAGGGTATTCACTTCAGCGATATTGCGGTTGATTTCTTCAGAAGCGGCGGACTGTTCCGTGGCTGCGGCGGCAATGGCCGAAACGCGCGAACTGGAGTCGCCGGCGAGGTTTGAGATGCGCTCCAGCGACTGGCCGGATTCTTCGGCCATACGGCCCACTTCCTCAATGGAGGTCACGGTGCCGTCGACAGTGGTGGAGCTTTTGCCGGTGCCTTCCTGAATGGTGGCAATGGCGGTTTCCACCTCGCGGGTGGCGCTCATGGTTTTTTCTGCCAGCTTGCGCACTTCATCGGCCACCACGGCAAAGCCGCGTCCGGCCTCGCCCGCGCGGGCAGCCTCAATGGCGGCGTTGAGCGCCAGCAGGTTGGTCTGGTCGGCAATGTCGCGGATAAGCGTGAGTACCGTGCCGATGTCCTTGGCCTGCTTGTCCAGATCGGCCATGTCGCCCTTGAGCCCGCTGGACTGCTGCTGCACGCTCTGCATGCTCTGTATGGTGCGCAGCACTATGCCTGCGCCGTCCTGCGCATGCCCCTGCACCGAGGTGGCGGCCTCCGCCGCGCCTTCGGCGTTGTGGGCCACTTCAAGAACAGTGGCGTTCATCTCGTTCATGGCAGTGGCTGTTTCGGCCATGCGGTCGGCGGCTATGCCCGCCTTGTCGCGCACATCGCCCAGAGAGGCGTTGAGGGAGTCGGCCGCCCTTTGCAGGTGCGAAACCACGGCCTCAAGCTGCGTCACGGTGGACATTCTGGCCTGATGCGCGGCGGCAGCGGCCTTTTTTTCAAGAAGTACTTTTTCGGTAATATCTTCGCCTATTTCCACATGTCCCACGGTTTTGCCCTGTGAGTCCTTCAGGTAATCCAGCATAATCTGCATGGTCTTGCCGTTGGGCATGTGGTTGATGACCTGTTTGTTGCCAAGGCGGAGCTGCTCAATGCCGCATTCGGGCGTATTACAGATGTTGCCCTGCTTTTCGGAGCAGTGTTTGCCCACCACGTCCGACTGACAGGTTTTTTGCATGCTTCCGAGGGCATTGGTATTACAGAACGTCCAGACCATGTCGTTGTCTGTGACGGAAATGGACAGGGGCAGGGTATTGAGTATGCTCTCGTACCAGTGGGCCTGGGCCTCGAGCTTTGACACCATGGTGCGCAGGGATTCGGCCAGATGCCCAAGACAGTCTGTGCGGTACACTTCAAGCTTGGCGTCTTCGTGCCCGGCGGAGATGGCCTCGGCAAAGATCACGCATTTTCGGATGGGCGAAAGCCAACTGTTGATAAGCACGGCCCCTATGGCGCCAATGGGCACAACCACGGCCAGGCCGCCGAGCAGTGTTTTCCACATCTGCGGCGAAGAAAAACCGTCGGCCATAATCAGGTTGAAGCTCACAAGCATGGCGGTACATGCCAGCACAAGGCTTACAATGAAAAAAATGATCATGCGAAGGCTGAGGGTAATATTCATACGTCTATCCTTGAGTACCCGTTGCCGGAGTCACAGGTTGCTGAGGAAAAGTTCTGTGTAGCTGTGCCTGTGAAGCGGTGTTGTGTCGTCGTGGCTGCCTGCCTATGCAGCCCAAACGTGTAATGCTGCCCGGTTGCCAAAAATAATTGTGCTCTAAAATGCCCATTATTATATGCTGTTAGGTATGTATGTCTCCTCTTCTCCGTGCGAGAGGACACAAACCCAGAGACCTGTGTCGCGTGAGCATTCGGCTACAAAATGTAAATATCGGTTATGCAAAAATAGGGTAAAAAAGCAGAGCCTGCAAGTATCAAAAGTACATTTTCAGAGTGATACGCAAAAGTGCTTGCTCCGTGTATATTGATTCTATCGGACATGCCCCCCAAAGATTTATAGCCTGTCTGTTGATCCATACATTTTTGTATTAAAAAAACAGGGGGGTTTACTCAAGAAGGGTTGTCAGCGCCATGACAAGACAGACCCCGCAAATACAGGAAACCGAAGCCGCGTTGCCGTTGCCGGAGGCATTGGCCTCAGGAATGACTTCTTCAAAAACCACATAAATCATGGCGCCGGCGGCAAAAGCCAGGGCCACGGGCAGTATGCCCGCAGTTACGCCCGCAGCCAGAGCACCCGGCACTGCCCCCATGGGCGCGGTAACGCCGGAAAGCATGCCATAGAAAAATGATTTTTTGGCCGAGTAGCCTTCAGCTCGCAAGGCGGTGGAAACAACCATGCCCTCGGGCAGGTTTTGCAGCATGATGGATACGGTAAGCACCATGGCCGTACTTATGCCGAGGCTTTCGATGTTGCCGAGCATGGCGTTTTCAGCCGCGGCCGCGCCGTAGCCCACGCCGATGGCAAGCCCCTCGGGGATGTGGTGCAGGGCCATGGCCGTCACCAGAAGTACGCTGCGTCTCCAGCTGGTGGAGATGCCTTCGGTGGTGCCCTGGACCAGGTGCAGGTGGGGCAGGGCGCGGTCAAGCAGCAGAAGAAAGGCCGCGCCCAGCAAAAGGCCGAAAACCACGGGTACAAAACCAAGGCGGCCCATGTGTCCGGCCATTTCCATAGCGGGTTGCAAAAGGCCAAAAAAAGCCGCGCCAAGCATCATGCCGCCAGCCGCGCCAAGAAGACAGTCCATGGCCTTACGCGAAAATTCGCGGCGGGTGAAAATGAAGGCGGCCCCCAGGGTTACTGAAAGCCAGGAGAGTATGCCCGCCACAAGGGCCTGCATCAGGGGGTGCAGGATAAGGGATTGAACGGAAGAGCTGGCCAGTTCCATCTGGACCTCCCGGTTGTCGAAAATATATTTTGCGAAGGGACGCTGCGGGCGAACGCCGTAGCGCGAAATGTTGGGATGGCTGCGCCCTGTTATCGGGGCAATGGAGCAAGTTCACCAGTGATGCTGTCGCCAGCCGCAAGGCTTCTTCGTTGCCGGACGGCCGCCGCTTGAAATTATTCTGGCGACTGCGTGAGCAGACACCCGCCGCAAAGGTGCAAGCGCAGCCTGGGCCGCTTCCACGGCCTGCATCTGGCCAACAAATGGGCCTGCTCAGGCTGCGCGGCGGCCTTGGCGCGGGATTCCGCGTGAGGGCTGCTGTATGGCAGCTTGGGGCAGTCCATGCAAGGCCTCGGCGTTACGTCCTTTGCGCGGGGCGCTCCACGCGGCGGCCTTTAGAGCAGTTTACGAATGAAATGAGTTAAATGCTCTGCAAGGATTTTTCTGAAAAATCCTTGCCACGAAATGCGAGCAGGCGGGCTTTTGCCTGCCGTACGCGAGCATTTCAAGTGTTAAATGCTCTAGGTGAGATCCTGGCGGTACTGCAAAGACTGCCGCAGGGTTTCCTTATCCATATACTTTACCTCGGCGCCCAGCGGGATGCCCTGGGCGAGGCGCGAGATCCGCACCTGCGGAAAGCGCGAGGACACCATCTGCCGTATGAAGGTGGCCGTGTTCTCGGCCTCAAGGGTCGCGCCGAGGGCCAGGATAAGCTCCGTAATCTCGCCTTCTTCAAGGCGGCGCACCAGCCTGTCGGTATCAAGGCTTTCAGAGTCCACACGGTCAAGCGGGGCCAGCAGACCCCCAAGAATCATGTATTGGCCCCGGTAGAATCCGCCCTCGTCGATGGTCAGCATGCTGTCCCACTCGGTGACAAGGCAGAGCGTGTCGCGGGCGCGCTCGGCATCGGCGCAGACAGGGCAGGGGTCTGTGGACGAAAGCCCCCCGCAGCGCGAACACAGGTGCAGGTTGTCACGCAGGTCGTGAATGCCCCGGCCAAGGCGGCGCGTTTCGGCCTCCGGCCACTTGAGCAGCACCATGGCCGCGCGCATGGCGGATTTGGGGCCAAGGCCCGGCAGGCGCGCAAGCTGCTCTACCAGGGCCTTGAGCGGTTCTGGAATGCGTTTGTTCATGAACCTAGAAAAGACCGGGCAGCTTGATGCCGCCGGAAATGTTGCTCATTTCGCGATCCATGGTTTCACGGGCAATGCGTCCGGCTTCGTTGACGGCAGCAAGGATGAGGTCCTGCAGCATTTCCACATCGCCGCCTTCCAGCGCCTTGGGATCAATGGTGATCTTGCGCAGTTCCTGCTTGCCGGAAACCTCGGCCTTGACCATGCCGCCGCCGCTGGTGGCCTCATAGCTGTGCTCGCCCAGTTCCTGCTGGACTTTGGCGATCTTATTCTGCATGACCTGCGCCTGGCGCAGGATGTCATTCATGTTGCGCATGGGATTCTCCTTAAATATTCACGTGGTTAAGGCCTGATATGGTGGCGCTGCAGTCCGGCGCGCAGTTCCGCCTTGCTGGGGCGGCTGCCGGGTTTTGCCGGTCGAGCTGCTGAACATGGTGATACCTCAAGGCATTTTGACGGTTTTTGCGTCAGTATGCCCGCAACGGGCAGGCGTGCCGTCCGTCGCAATAGTTCACGGGTTCCACCAAAACCCGCATTTGGCCGAATGCCGGTTCTAAACGCACGGCATTTCACCCTTTATCTGAACTGCTGGAAAAAACCTGCCTTGCAAAATCCTCAAAAAAATCTCCGCTTCTGGACTCAGAACCCGGCAACAGGTCGAAAAAACAGTTGGGGATCTCTCTTGATTTGAGGTTTTTGCTGATACATGGCGCACACCCTTTGTCGTGTTTCGTCGGATGCAGGGGGCAGTCCATTTTTTTGCACGAACAGAATGGACTTATGTTGTTCATGCTGTCTCCTGAGCTGTTTGTGTACCCACAGGCAGGATGGTCGCCTGTTCCCTGCCTGCCAGGATCACGATTCCAGGGGGCGGCAGCCCTTCAATGAAGCGTTGAGCACCTCAAGGCAGGGTTGCAGGGCCTCTTTACGGCTGAACTCCGCAATAAGTTCGGCCTCGGGGCGCTGCGGCTTTGGCGGGATGATTTCTACCCGCGTATCCGCCGCGCCAAATGCAGCCAATGCCGCATACAGCGCTTTGCCCTGTTTTTCAAGCTGGTTCAGCTGGGTTTCCGTTCTCGGTTGCAGACGCAACGTGTCGTCCTGCCACTGCACGCCAATGCCACGAAGGATATACGGCGCAGGGGCGGGGCGTGCGGCGGCCTGCTCCGCAATGCAGAAGTCATAAAAATCCTGCCAGTTGCGGCCGGAGCCGCCCGCAGGACCGGGCGAAGCGCCCGCAGGCCTCGCTGGCGCTGCAATTTCGTTGCCTGGCCCGGCAGTGTCCCAGGGAATCCCGCCGGAGGCGTCAGCCCCGACATCGTCGTCCATATCTGCATCCGCATAGGACGGAGCGCCCCATGCGCCGTCAGCATCGTCACCCCACGGGGCGTCGTCTTCCACGGGGGCGGCGGGCTTTTTCGGCGGAGGGGCCGCGCCCTCTGGCGCTCGTGAGGCGCGGCTGTCATCTGTGCGAAAATTGTTGCTCTGCGATGATCTGCCTGCGGCAGGATCTGAGCCTTCGGCCTCATCCCCGTCAGTGGCAGGGCCGGGAGCCGTGGCCGCGTCACGCGGACGCGCCGGGCTTCGTCCCGCGTTCTGCGCGGCGTAGCCGTTGCGGGAGGCTTCGCCCCCGGCATGGGGCGCTTGCGGCGCCGCGTGCCCGACGGGCTGGCCCGCAGACTGCTGGCTGCCGGCGCGGGATGCCGTGGCCGTGGCTTGCGCCTGGTCTGGGGCTTGCTTTGTGGCTTGCCCATATGACTGGCCTGGCGCTTGCCCTGAAGCCTGAACTGGAGCCTGAACTGAAGCCTGACCTGGAGCCTGCCCCGATGCCTGTACTGATGTCTGGCCCGATGGCTGTACTGGAGCCTGACCTGATGCCTGTCCTGCGGTCTGACCCGATGGCTGGTCAGCCATCTGCGCGGGCGTCAATTGGCCCACGGGCAGCAATTGCGGCAGCAAGGCCAGATTGAGCAGCAAGAGTTCAAGGGCCGCCGCCGGTTCCGGGCTTTGCACAATGCCGCGCTGTGAATCGAGCGTCATTTGCCAGGCGGCGTGCAGGTGCGCGGTGGAAAAACGCGGCGCGATGCTTTGCCACAGGGCGGCTTCGTCAGCGGGCAGGCGCAGGCTCGGCAGCATGGCCTCGCCGCCCTGGCGCAAAAGAAAAAGATTGCGCAGGTTGCCCGCCAGTTCGCGGATGAAAAAGCCTATGTCCACGCCCTGCTGCAATATCTGACTGCAGAGGTCGGCCACGGCTGCGCAGTCCTGCGCGTGCAGAGCAGTGAAAAGATTGCCGAACATTTCCTGTCCGGCCAGGCCGAGAACCTGCCGTGTGGCGGCTGCGGTCAGTTCCGCCCCGCCGAGGGCCAGGGTCTGATCCAGCAGGGACATGCTGTCACGCACGCTGCCAGCGGCCCGGCGGGCCAGCAGGCGCACGGCGCTTTCTTCAAAGCTGACGCCTTCCTTGCGCAGCACGCCGGAAAGATGCTCCACCAGCGCGTCTTCGCCCAGATGGCGAAAAACAAAATGCTGGCAGCGGCTCACAATGGTGATGGGAAATTTGTGCGCTTCCGTGGTGGCGAAGATGAATACCACGCGCTCCGGCGGCTCTTCCAGCGTCTTGAGCAGGGCGTTGAAGGCGTTGCGCGTGAGCATATGGGCTTCGTCAATGATGAAGACCTTGTAGCGGCCTTCCATGGGGGCGTAGCCGATGGTTTCGCGCAGGGAGCGGGCGTCTTCGACGCTGTTGTTGGACGCGCCGTCGATTTCGGTGACGTCCACATGGATGCCCTGCGTGATCTTGCGGCACTGGGCGCATTCATTGCAGGGTTCCGGGCCGGGCGCGTGCTCGCAGTTGAGGGCCTTGGCGAAAATTCTGGCTATGGTGGTCTTGCCCACGCCGCGAGTGCCGCTCAAAAGATAGGCGGCGGCGGGCCTGTCCTCGGCTGCGGCGCGGGAAAGGACGGCCTTGACCATGTCCTGTCCCGCCACCTGGGCAAAGGTCTGGGGGCGGTAGCGCGATGCGAGGGAAAGATGTTTCATGTTTTTTTGGGGGCGCGCCCGGCAGGGCCGGGCGCGCCGAGATACCTAAACTTTATAGTGGTGCAGCCAGCTGGCGTACTTGGAATTCTCGCCCTTGACGATCTTGAAGTACTCGGTCTGCAGGTGCTTGGTCACAGGCCCGGCGTGGCCCACGCCGATCTGGCGGTGGTCCAGTTCGCGTATGGGGGTGATTTCAGCCGCGGTGCCGGTAAAGAAGGCCTCGTCGGCGATATACAGTTCGTCGCGGGTGAACTGCTGTTCTTCCACCACATAGCCGAGATCCCTGGCCACTTTCATGACAGAATCACGGGTGATGCCGCCAAGAATGGACGTCCAGGGCGTGGTCTTGATGACGCCGTCGCGCACGATAAAGATATTTTCGCCAGTGGCCTCGGAAACGTAGCCGTTGGTATCCAGCATGACGGCTTCGTCATAGCCTTCGTCCTTGGCTTCCACCTTGGCGAGAATGGAGTTGATATAGTTGCCGGACGCCTTGGCCTTGGACATGGTGGTGTTCACATGGCTGCGGGCAAAGGTGCTGGTCTTGATGCGGATGCCTTTTTCAAGGGCTTCAGCGCCAAGGTAGGCTCCCCAGGGCCAGACGGCCACAATGGTCTGCACCGGATTGTTGCCGGGGTAGACGCCCATTTCGCCGTAGCCCACAAAGGAGAGAGGCCGCACGTAGCCCTCGGCCAGTTCGTTGGCCTTGAGGGTTTCGACACAGGCGGCTACCAGTTCCTCGGCGGTGAGGGGGAGGTTCATGCGTAGAATCTTGGCGGAGTTGAGCATGCGCTTGCAATGGTCTTCTAGGCGGAATACGGCGGATGTGCCGTCGGCGCAGGCATAAGCCCGGATGCCCTCGAAAATGGCGCTGCCATAGTGCAGGGCGTGGGTGAGCACGTGAACCTGAGCCTGATCCCAGGGAACCATTTTGCCATCAACCCAGATGTACTTCATCTTTTGCATGCTGTCCTCCGCAAGCCTCTTTGTAGGGCGGTCCCAT
>NZ_JAVESS010000032.1 GCF_034006445.1 Desulfovibrio sp.
GGATAGTTTGCGCTGACATCCTTGCCGTCCGCATCCTTTGTGGTGATGGTGAAGCTCTTGTCAGCGCCGTCGTCCGCACCGAAGTCATACGTGATCTGGCCTGTTACCGTGTTCGAGGTGTGGCCGGCAGTCACGGCATCAATCTTGTCCGACACCGTCAGGGTGGGAACGTCGTCAACGATGTCCACAGTAACGGGTACGTCAGCAACCCTGCCGTCAGGCAGGGTCACTTTCACCGTGATATTTTCAGCGCCAGGCTGGGTATCCGCACCGGGGCCAGTGTGCTCGTAGGGCCGGAGTTGCGTGTAGACGGCCTTGCCTTCATCGTCCACGACAATATTGCCGTAGGCGCCCAAATATTCAGTACCAGGAACAAGCGTTACCCCGGCTGGCAGGTTCAGCTCTACGGTGTGGCCCTTTTCATTGGCAACGTCCGCATCACTGGACGTTACACTGCCCGCAACATTCGAGGGCAGCACATAGGGGGGAGGAACCACAGGCCCGGCAGGTGACGTGGTATCAGCGGCACTCAAGGTGCCAATGGTTGCTTCATTTTGGGCTTCCGGTTGCGCCTGATTCATGCCCCAATCAAGACCATCCATATGGCCTACGCCATCCATTAAACTGCTGTTGGCGTACTCACTGTAACGGGAAGCGCGGGCGGCGCTGGCGGCGGGGCCAGCGGCAGGCATGAGGTCTTCGCCCAGAGCGGCAAAAAATTGCTCGCCGGAAATCTCCATGCCGTCCACCTGGAAGGTGGGCATGCTTTCTTTAGAATAAACGGTATAAAAATTTTCAAGATGGATGGACGCCCCATCTTCAAACGTAAAGACCAGATTGTCGCCGGAACGGGACAAAATGGCCTCACCCGCAGGAAAATCAAAGACAAGGCGGGATTCGGGCGTGCTGGGAATGCTCTGTAAGGTATTGGACGCAGGACGACGAAGAAGGATATTTTGCATAAAAAAAGTCCTAACCAAATTAGGGTTTTGCGCACATTTTACTTTATTAAAGCCTACATGTCACGCAAGTCCCTAATATCTGGCAGGAACTCTACGGGCCCTTTATCTAAGGCCCGATACCACTTTTACTAAATGTCTCCAAGCCGCCATGTCAAGCACATTTCAAGCTTAAGTTCATCTGGCTATATAGATAATATATTATATTCAGACAGATGATAAATATAATTTTTTTTAGCGTTAGAATCCAGTTAAGAACCCAATCCGTGCGTAAAATTCAGCGAAATATCAAAAAACCGTACCGTTCACCTTAGCCAGTTCACTCCATGCAAGCATGAAATTTCTTGCGCACGTTGGAATCAGTGCCGCTTTCGCATCTTCAATTTTTGCGCGGGTACGGACACATCCGCATGCCCTTGCTTGAGGGCGGATCCGCTGTTTTTGCATAAGCATCTCAGTATCCTCGATGCCGAGATACCGCTGCCTCTCCCCGTAATTTGAACTTGCTAAAACAATACCATAAAAGTATGCTATAAATTGCGCTCTTTTCAGGAATATGCCATATTGCTAACGAATCGTAATAATCGGCTCGATTCGGGCAACATATCTGGGCCGCGCAAATACCGATAAGGGAGCACACATGGCACTGACACGGCGCAATTTTCTCATGGGCGCAGCCTCTGCCGCAGGCATAGCCGCCGCAGGGCTGGACGCGCGGGCCGAAAACAAAACCGCAGGCGCAGCAGACGCACAGGTGGAATACGCAACCCTGCTCGACATTGAGAAGTGTATCGGCTGTGGTCAGTGCGTGGAAGGCTGCCGGGACCGCAACGGGCATCGCTACCCGGAAGTGAAAAAGCCTCTCCCTGCCATGTTTCCTCCAGGAACCAAGGACGAGGACTGGTCTGACAAGCGCGATGTGGACGACAGGCTCACGCCTTACAACTGGCTGTATATCGAAAGCGTTACCGTGCAGAAAGACGGCGCGCCGCTTGAGTTGCACATTCCCCGCCGCTGCCTGCACTGCACCAATCCGCCCTGCGCCAACCTCTGCCCCTGGGGCTCGGCCAGCCGCCAGCCCGAAACCGGCACGGTGAGCATAGACAGCCAGACCTGTCTTGGCGGTGCCAAATGCCGCACTGTCTGCCCCTGGCACATACCGCAACGCCAATCGGGCGTAGGCCTGTACCTTGACCTCATGCCGCGCTTTGCGGGTAATGGCGTCATGTACAAGTGCGACCGCTGCGCAGACAGCTTTGCTCACGGCGAACTGCCCGCCTGTGTGGAGGTTTGCCCCCAGCAGGTGCAGACCATCGGCCCGCGCGAGGAAATTCTGGCGTTGGCCCGCAAGCTGGCGCAGGAACGGGGCGCGTATCTTTATGGAGTGACGGAAAACGGCGGCACCAACACATTTTATCTATCGCCCGTACCGTTTACAGAGCTGGCGCAGCAGGTAAAACCCGGCCCCGGCAAGCCCACCTTTGCCCCAGTGGCGGACTCTATGGCGCAGGCTGGCAACCTTACCCGCATGCTGTTTACAGCCCCACTGGTGGGCGTGGCCGGGGCGCTGGTGAGCGCCGCGCGGCAAGGTCAAAACACCGGGCAAATGCAGACTCGTCCGCATGGCGCCGTGCATGATCCCAAGGTCGATGCCGCGCTTTCCGGCGGCCTGCTCAAAAAATTGTGGGTAGCCATAGCTCTGCTGCTAGGTTTTACAGGCATGATGCAGCTGCCGGTGGCAAGCCGCTATGGCATTGCCAAAATCCCCGGCCTCACCTGGACTGGCGATTTTTATATCACGCTGAACATCCACTACATATTGGCGACCCTGTTGCTGGCCTTGGGTCTGTACTGGCTGACCCTGCAGATACGCGGCAGGCTGCGCGGCCGCCTCGCCTTCTGGGGCAAGATGCGGCTGGTAGTGCTGGGCGTTGTGGTTCTGAGCGGGATTGGGCGCGTTGCCAAGAACCTGCCTTCAATCACATTCTCGCCGGGCATGACGACCTTTATTGACCTCGTGCATCTGGGTTTTGCCGTGCTGCTCGGGGTGCTGTGCCTGTGGCTGTGGACAACAGGGCGCGGCGCATGGCGCGAGGACGGCTAGCAGACCTTTGAAACGGACGCAGGGCACCGCGACAGAACGTTCTGACAGACAATCCATCAACCGAGGCGTGTAACTGCCAATCTGCATATTGGCAAAAAACAGTGCGACGCAAGATTCGTGAACACGGGCAGTTCCAGACTGGCGGGCATCATGCAGAATGCCCGCCTTCATTTTTTGGTGCGCGTTCCCCGCATCAGGATTTACCCGCGCTGGCCGCTTCCTGCTCTTGGCCCCGCCGCTGTTTGGCGCTACGCTGATTGCAGGATATCTCATCCTCTGGCTGCTATTGCGGTATTCACCCCCCACCCGCGAGGCTCATCATGACCATGCCCGCATTTTACATCCCCCACGGCGGCGGCCCCTGCTTTTTTATGGACTGGACGCCGCCCGACACATGGAACGCCCTTGGCGACTGGATGCGCTCCATCCCCGCCACGCTGCCACAGCAACCCAAGGCGCAGCTCGTGTTTTCCGCCCACTGGGAGCAGCCGCAGTTTACCCTGCTGACCACGCGGCACCCCGGCCTGTATTATGACTATTATGATTTTCCGCCGCATACCTATGAATTGCAGTGGCCAGCGCCGCCAGCGCCGGAACTGTTTGAACGGGTGCGTCAGTGCATGCGCTCGGCAGGCATGCCGCTGGCTGAAGACTCCACGCGCGATTTTGACCACGGCGTATTTGTGCCGGGCCTGCTGATGTATCCGCAGGCGCAGGTGCCTACGTTGCAAATATCGCTGCGGCGAAGGCTTGATCCGCAGGAACATCTGGCGCTGGGCCGCGCTCTGGCCCCACTGCGGGACGAAGGCGTGCTGCTGGTGGGCAGCGGCATGAGCTTTCACAACATGCGGGCCTTCCGCTACGGAGATAATACGCCCATCGAAGGGGCGGAGGCCTTTGACAACTGGCTTGCGGATGCCGTGTGCAGCCCAAATGCCGCCGTGCGCAACGAGGCTCTCGCGGAATGGGAAAAAGCCCCTGGGGCCCGCTTTGCTCACCCGCGCGAGGAGCATCTTATCCCGCTGATGGTGATTGCCGGTGCCGTCGGCACCGCTCAGGGCAGGCTCGCGTGGCACGGCAGGGCCATGGGCGCACCGCTTTCGGCATTTTCTTTTGACTAGATGGAATAACTACTTGCGTCCCACAGCGAAAAAATATACCGCTAAATTCTTCATGGGGCTGTAGCTCAGTTGGGAGAGCGCTTGAATGGCATTCAAGAGGCCGTCAGTTCAATTCTGTCCAGCTCCACCAGATTTCTTAAAAACCCCCGATCATCATTTAGATGGTCGGGGGTTTTTGCGTGTCTACTGGGAGGCTTGTAGATCTTAAACGCGCCCAATTAGTCCAAAAAATATTCAAAATACAAAATCACATAAAAATTCATTTATTTTTGATTGAGCCTCTAATAAAATATAAAAAAACTTACAGTTTCTTGAAGGTTTCCATGACCTATTCGACTTCTCCTGAATTCTTTTAGAACGTCATTTCATTATCAAAAGATGATGAAATGCGGCGTTGTGATGGGCTATGCGTAGGATTTGAGGGAGGGCGGTGGCGATCTGAAGAATTTGCAAGGCAATTATAGCCCACGAAGGGCTTTCTTAACAATATATTGCTCTATTTTCGATAGGTTGCACTGTGTAACATCGAGTTTTTTTATTTTTGAAATCGCAATGTCAATGTCACTCAATCCCCTAAATATATATGATATCTTTTCAGAAATTTGATATGGCAGACCAAATTCCTCTAGGACTTGAAAAAGTGGATTTGAAAAGAGGCATTCGACAGCAGAAATATATGATGCATAGGACCCATATTTAATATTATTCTTTTGAAAGATATACTTTTGTATACTATCCATAGTTGAAAGATATAGACCTAATGTATACTCACACCAGTGTTTTTCAAACATCATTATTTTATCAATAGCTTCGGTAACGTCTTCAGCAGAATATTGACCTTGGTGCATTTCGTTATAGATTTTTTCTTTAAATGTAGGTCGCTTTGACAGATTTGTAAGTTTTTTTGCAAGCTGGCGACCATTCGCAATGCCGTAAACCATGCCCCTATTTTCAATGCTCACAAAATGTTTCCACAGCAGCTCACAAGTATCGTATAGTTGCGAACTCAAAGGAAAGCCTTCCCATGATAAAATTCCAGAATAATGGGAAAGGTTTTTTTGAATTTCCTCAGCAAATTCAATTTGAATCTCTGGCTCTACACTTCCATTTTTTTTAATAAGCTGTATCGGAAGAACTGTCTGTTTTTTTATTTTTTCCAATTTGTGCTTTGAATTGTCTGTCAATTCCTCATCAGATATATGAAGAAGAATTGATGGCGGTGTATTTGCACTCTGTGACATCGCTGGAATGTCTACTGTTGGCAAAGTATTTTGTGGTTGTTCTGCAAATATATAGGCAGTTCCTATAAAATGTTTAAACATTCTACCAGATCTGCCTTTAATATTATTGAATGTGAAGAAGTCAATTGGCTTTTTATTTATCTTATTGTCGTAAATAATTACCTTTTTTGCAGTTGTATTAACGCCTTCAATTAGTGTTGAAGTGCAAATTAAAAATTTTATAATATTGTCATTAAACAAATTGACCGAAAGCTGAGCTAGCGAACGCGGAATACGTCCATGGTGAATGGCTATGGAATGCTTAGCAGCTTTTGAGACTATCCAATCTTTATGATACATAGATGAAAAAAGGTCTGAAACAACATTGCTTTGCCTGCTTTCTTGGCCTTGGAGAGAGGCTAAAAGAAATGAAGCTATGGCATTTGCAGAGCTGGGTGACTTACAAAAAATCAATGCTTGTTCTTTATTTTTTATACATTCGGTACAAATTTTTAAGAGTTCTTTCTGTTTTTCCTCTTCTTTAACAATATTTTTTCTAATAATTTCTGTTGCAACTGTTGCAAAATCTGTAGAAAAAAAATGAATATTTTTGAATTGCCCTGTGACTACATTACTTATGTTTGGGCCCAATAGATATGCCTGTGCCCCATGCTTAATGAGCTTATATAGTGCTTGATTCAGAGCAATATACCTTTTATCTCCACCATCTATTCCCCCTGATGAAAGTTTATAAAATTCATCTATTACAAAAAAATCAATTCTAGGAAGATTTTCATATTTATTAAAACGCTCTGCTGTGAATACAAAAATATTCTTATCTGAAGTTTTCTGTGAAAGCTGCGATATAATTTTGTAGCTATCTGACAAGAAGCTTAATCTACGTCTCGTTTCATCGAGCAAAGCGATTGTTGGCACAATAATGACAATGTTTTTATGCTTCTTATATGCTAAAACTGCATCAATTATTTTACTTTTTCCAAAACTTGTTGGTGCGCTAACTGCCACATTTTGACCGTTTAAAAGATATTGTAAGACTTCTGATTGTTCTTTGTGAAAAGTGACATCATTTAAAGAAGAAGGTTTGTGCAGTGATATACATAAACTGTCTTTTATTGATCCAATACTCTCATCGGCATATTGATAAAGGCCAGCGTTGATAATCATTGAATTTAAAATTTCTTCATACCCAAGAAATAAATCTTTATTATCTAATAAGTAAAATATTATTTTATTAAAGTAAGCTGAATCACAATTATTTCTAATCGCGTTAACTCGTTGTAGGAACGCAAAGGGAGATTTTCTGATTTCCTCTTTTTTCGTCTTTATGTCTTTTAGCAACTCATTCATATTATATCCCTTGCAATGCTTTTATTTTTCTATGAAGTGTATCGATGAGTTCCTTTTTCTCTTTTAATGGAAAGAAAAATACAGGGATTTTAAATTCAATGCCCTGTGATAATTGCGAAAATAGAATTTTGTTTTTTGTTAGTTCGCACTTGAAAGCGTCAATATATTCTTTGCTCTCTGAACAATGATTTTTAAATAAGTTTGACTCGTATGTAATGAACACAGGAATACATATATATTTAAAAATTTTATCTAGTGATGTATTATGGCTTATTAATTTTTTAGCTTCAGCTGCATAAGGAGATCCATCATCAATTTTATTTGAAATTAAAATAAATTCATTTCTTAAATATTTTGCATTAAGGTGATCTTTAATTGATTGTACAGCTTCACGCATGGCACTACTTATATCAGAATAAAATTTTTCTTCACCTAACCATAATTCTAGTTCATCATTTTTATTTTTTACGACATGAACACTATCAAACCCTTTTACAGTTTCATTTAGCCCAGATTTCCAATAAAGTTTCGATATTAATGGAACTGTTGAGTACAGTTGCCTAATTGCCATGTGCAAAAAAACTTCACCAAACTCACCTCTTTTCATGTATTTTTCTGACTCATAAACAAGCTTAGACGACTTGATGAGGGCCATAATCATTGTTGATCCAGATATTTTTTTGTACTCATCGTACGGAAGCACAAATTCTGGTATCCATTCTATTACATGCCTTGCAAATTCTTCAGATCGCCACCGCCCTTCCTCAAATCCTACGCATAGCCCATCACAACGCCGCATTTCATCATCTTTTGATAATGAAATGACGTTCCAAAAGAATTCAGGAAAAGTCGAATAGGTCATGGAAACCTTCAAGAAATTGTTAAATTTTTTATATTCTATTAGATGCTCAATCAAAAATAAATGAATTTTTATGTGATTTTGCATTTTGAATATTTTTTGGACTAATTGGGCGCGTTTAAGTTCTACAAGCCTCCAAGTATACACGCAAAAACCCCCGACCATCTTTCGATGATCGGGGGTTTTAAAGTATCTGGTGGAGCTGGACAGAATTGAACTGACGGCCTCTTGAATGCCATAAAAGGGCCGGAATCCCTATGCCAAGCCAGCCATTACCATCAGGCCATTAAAAATATACGCCCTATCCGTTTGAATACATTCATATACATTTTGTATACCACGATTAGATTTCGTGCGTGAGGATTTCGAGCACTTCGGCATCCTCAATGCCGAGATATCGCATGGTCACGGCTGGTGATGAGTGGTTAAACCGTTTGCAGAGAATCTCGAATCCGACACCGAATCTTTCGGGTTTAATGCGTCCAGATGTCCTCTGAGAGCCTCGTAGACCTCCCCGTTAATGAATACTTCATGTCGTGCTGTCATTTCAATTGCGAGTTAGCTCTGCTGTAAAATGCATATCACCATATTTTTTGCTTTTTCTGGATCAGGGGCGACTGGACGCCGGAGGGCACTGAGGTGATGTGTCAGCGTTTTTTTTGTGCATGTTTTTCACCAGCACATAGCGAGAGTTTTCCCATATCACAGGCCCCACTTGCGTCTCCAGCAGATCCCGGTCCTGGGGGCGCTCGCTGAGCAGATAATCCGGCGATGTTGCCAGACCTTCGGCAATATAGGCTGTCGGGGATGCGACCAGAGCCGTTTCCATGTGCGACCACAGCCGGAGTTCCGGCAGGGCCTTGGCGTAATACATGAGGCAGGCATCTTTCCATCCGTAGGTCAGCGGGCGCAGCGCAATATAGCGGATAGCCTGATTTTCACCGGGATAAAAGATGGTTTCGCCCGGTTTTGTCTGGATTTTCAGGGCTTCCACCATTTCCAGACGGCGCAGTTGCGGGCCGTAAGCGGCCTCATAGCGCGCCGGGTCCAACCTGTTCCAGTACCACTCGAAACTGACACGGGCCATATCCTGCTGCCCGCCACAAAAAAAGCCGATGACCAGCCCCGCATAAAAGACGCGGACGGCGTTTCTCTTCCAGCCAGGCTCCGAAAATTTGCGAAGCAGGATGTTGGCCCCCAGGAAAATCAGACAGATGGCAAAAAAGGGAAAGAATCGATGTACGCGAATCAGATCGAATTCAAAATGATGCCGTTCCCATATACGAGCGATCTGCTGATCCAGAATAAAGAGCGCAATGACAACGCATGTGCCTGCTATCCATAGCCAGATATGTTTGCCCAGGAGTTTTTCACGCGGCGTGCCGTATTTCCAGATCATCCATGTGCCCCAGCCTGCCAGCGGCAGCACGGGCAACAGGGTGTACTGCTTGAGGAATCTCTTCATTCCGTACCAGTATTCGGCATATTCAATATCGAAGCGGGTGCGCAGAATATCGTGCATGAAGGCGATGTCGTCTTTGCCGAGGCTTATGCCGGAAGAGTGCAGATACACAGCAGCGTAGGGCAACAGGGTTGCCAGAAAGCAGCATCCGCAAAAGAACATCCATACCAGATGCCGGGGCCATGAAACACCTTCCGGACGGGAGGCGGCGAAGCTTAACCACAGCCCGGCGGCTGCCGCCAGAGCGCTGATGGAGTGGATATATACCAGCAATCCTGTTGCGGCCATGAAGAGTGGCCACCAGCGGGGACGGCGCAGCAGTGCCAGCCCTATACACAAGTAGAGGGCATACAACGCGTTGAAAAGGCTGCGCGGGGTATAATCCAGATAGCCGGCACCCCAGTATGTGCCCCAGGGAACCCAGTATGTGAGCCCCATCAGGGTGGTAAAGACCAGAGCTTTCCAGCGCTGGGAAAATAAAACTATTCCCAACAGATAAAAAGCCGCATAGTGCAGAAATACGCTGAGGCCGGTGAGCTGCAGATACGCCAGGCCGTAGTTGCCGTCAGCCCCGACCAAAAAATCGGTCAGTTGGACCAAGGGCGTGATGTGCGTGGAAAACATGGAGGGGGCGCAGTAGACGAAATCTTTGGCAAAGGCCTCGGGATGCCCGTAGGCCGCGGCTATGGATGCGTACATGGCCGGATCGGTGGTGAGATGCACACCGTTGATGGAAGCGCCTATGCGCCCGAAATGCACCAGTGCGGCAAAACAGAGTATGCCGACCAGCACCCAGCGATCCGTTTTTGTCAGTGCGAGCATTATGTCTCCGTTTGGTACGCCGGGCCGCGCGTTCCGTCCCAGAAGCCGCGACGGCTGTTCAGGGCCACGGCAATTACCGCCAGCGGTATGAAGTGTACAGCGTGGATGAAAAGGGCTATGCCCAGCGCCGCGCTGTGGTCCACGCCGAACCACGAGAGGCTCAATACCATGGCTCCCTCAAAGACTCCCAACCCTCCCGGCGAGGACGGTACTGCCATGCCGAGACAGGTTACGGCGAATACCGTGAGCATCTGGGGAAGCGTCAGTGAAAAATCTGCCACAAAACAGAGCGCGATGACAAAGCTGGCGAAGTAGCAGCCCCAGATCAGCAAGGACCATGCGAAGCCCCGCAGGGCCCAGCCCGCAGAGACATTATCGATGACATTGCTATGCAATCGCTGGAGCAGGGGCGCAACACGACCCGGGAAAAAGCGGGCATAGGCCGCATGAAAAAAAAGCGACCAGCGCCGAAAGATATAGAACAGGCCGGCCCCGCCCACGCAGCACAGCAGCGGGAGGACAAGACGTTGCCCCGCATCCGCCAGTGTATAAGCCAGCAGGGAGATGCAAAGCAGAGCCAGCACATCCAGCAGGCGTTCCCAGAGAATGACGGAGCCGATGGTAAGCAGAGGGTGACGTGTTTTCTTCGTCAGGTAGACTACCTTGACAACGTCGCCAGCCTTGGCGGGCAGGATATTGTTGTAGCCCGTGCACAGGATGACAGCCTGCACACTGTGCGTGTAACTCGCGCCGCAAGGGAGCAGGCCGCGCAGGCGAAATCCCATGCAGATGTAATCCAGCGCGGCCACCCCCAGCACCGCCAGCATGGCGGAAGGAGCATAGCCCCGCAGGGCCTGCCACAGCGTGCCCATGTCCACACCCGACAGGGCGTAAGCCAACGCCCCCAGACTGATGCCCCATTGTGCAATCAGCAGTAAAACGCGTCGGAAAGAGCGTTCTGGCGTCATGCTACCGTTCAGCCTTGTGCAGCACATGCTCCACACTTGGAGTGTGGAGCACTTCCAGCAGCACCTGGTAGGCGAACAGCCCCGGAAGCAGTTTTGCCAGCCCGACGTTTACGGTAAGCAGCACGCGGGAAAGCCGATTAAGCCCCAGTGCCAGGGGATAGGGCGCGGCTGCCACGTGCTTGCCTTGTATGCGGAAGCCCGCGTAGCGCAGCAGGCGCTCCAGCGAGCCGATGGTGAACAGGCGCTTGTGCGTCAGCGCCAGAATGCCTCGCCTGCTGTAATTGAACTGCCCCAGCAAAAGCATAAAGCGGGTGATGAAAAAGCCCACATTGGCGGTGCCCGCAATGACCGTGACCTTGGAGTTGCCAGCCAGCCGCGCCCTTAGGCGCTGCAGAAACTCTTCCGGGGAATCGCGCTGTTCCAGAACGTCCACCAGCAGCACATAATCCAGCGTGTCCCAGGGCGCATCAGGCAGTGAGTGATCAAGATCGTATTTCTCTCTCTCTTCTCCCGTTCCGAACACGGTGCAGTTTTTTTCGCGCCGCAGGTATTCCGCAAGCTCCCCGTCTGTGCATCCCAGATCCAGCACCACGCTGCCCGGACGCACAGCGTCCGCGACGATCCGACTGGTGGAGGGAAAGGAAAATTTGCTTATTGTGCTGGCTACTTCCGTATGCGGAAAATAGAATTTGGGATCATAGAAAATGCCCATACGGATGAGGCGTGCCTTCACAGTGGCCACCATCACGTCCCACGCGTAACGCAGGCCGTCCACATGACAGACTTCGTCTCCGTAAAAAGTGGGGATGGGCAGCTCCACGATTTTGCCCCCGGAGAACAGCAACTGCATGATGATTTCTGTATCGAAATGAAAGTCGTTGGTGTTCAGATCCAGAGGCAGGGAATCCAGCGTGGATACGCGGTACACACGGTAGCCTGTGTGAAATTCCGACAAACGTGAACCCAGCAATATGTTTTGAAGGGCGGTCAGTACAATGTTGCCCACGAATTTGTAATACGGCATGCCGCCTTTCAGCGCATTGGCCTTGTTCAGCATGCGTGAACCGAATACCGCGTCCACCTGTTCCCCAACCCGGGTGAACGGCTCCAGCAACTCCGGCAGACATTCCGGCGCGTACTGGCCGTCGCCATGGACCATGGCAACAACGTCGTAATTTCGTTCCGACGCATATCTGTAACCTGCTTTCTGGTTGCCGCCATATCCCTGATTCACGGGATTGCGCAATGCCTCACCCGGGCACCAGAAGTCCTCCAGATGTTTTTTGGCAATCTGCCAGGTCCCGTCACGGCTGCAATCATCAATGACGAGAATGCCCAGGTCGTATTTTTCCGCCATGTCGCGCGGAATACGGTTCAATACGCTGGTAATGGTCTTTTCGGCATTATACGCCAGAACGAGGATCAGAACTCGGAGTTTGGGCTGTATGCTGTGGGGCATCCTGTTCATCCGGAAATAAAAATGTTAGAAAAGGTTTTGTTCGAAGCCTGCCAAAAGTGCAGGGCCAAGTCGAGAGGTATTTGAAGGGAGATCTCTTTTGGGCGGAACCAATGAAAAAAGCCGACCTCTTTTTGGAGATCGGCTTTTTTGAAAAACGGTGGAGCTGGTCAGAATTGAACTGACGGCCCTTTGGCATTCAAGAGGCCGTCAGTTCAATTCTGTTCAGCTCCACCAGATATCTTAAAACCCCCGATCATCACACAGATGGTCGGGGGTTTTTTGCGTTTATAAAGCTATGTGGCGAACTATACTTTTTTTACTAAGATTATTACAAAAATATCACTGCAGTTTATCTGGCCGCTAGCATTCCAGTAGCTGCTCAATCAATTGTTTAAGCTCGCTCTTTTTTAAAATAAAAAAATTATGTCTATTAAATAGATCAGTGCAAGTGGTGTGATCAACGCCAAGTTGTTTTAAAAAATTTATCTTCAAGAGAATCGGTATTGCTACCAAGGAAATATCCTTTATCAAAACTTCGTGAAGGTCAACTTTAGTAGTTTTATTTAGATGAATCTCATTGTTTCTAATGTCTATAGCATTTGAAACTGAATAATAAATTATTGATATATACCTGTCATTGCCGAATAATTCTAATAGAGATTTGCAAAAGATATCTTTTGTAGAGAAATAATGTTTCTTTGTGTATGATACTGCACCAATAAATTTATTTCTCAATCTTATATCATCAATCTCTCTAGCCATTTTTTTTAATTGTAATAGGACATTACTGTCTTCTATAGAAGGTGTATATTCAATTTTTTGAACGAGCGTTTCAACAATTCTCACGTACATCGTGATGAGTTCATCATCGGTAAAGTCTGCGGTAAGAATTTCGAGGTACCTCCTTGATGATCTAATATAGCGATTAATATCTGCATACCATCGTTCAAGAATCACTGTGAAATATTCACTTATATCATAAAGCGATATTACTTGTGAGGGGTGAATATTACTTCTGGCCGTCTTTTCGTTGTGAAAAAAAACAGTCACATCAGTGCCATCTTTTAAAGATGTTATACTATCAGTGTCTATGTATTCATCACTCATGAACATAATTAAATAAAACAATGATAAAGAGTTTTTTATAACGTCATTGACAGAGAATAATGCATGGCTTGATTCAAATAAAAACTTGAATATTGTTTCTTTTCTATTCGTAAGACGGCCATGAGATTGTTTTTGATAGGCTATAATACTAAATTTTGCTTGTATTGATTCAATGAAACAATCATATATAGTTAAGTAGCTATCTGCAATTGCGCCTTTATTTTTCTGATAAAAGTATAGATGAACAAAATTGTTTGCAAATCTTGAATCAATTGTAAATGATGAAAACACTGGTATTTCTGAACTTTCAATATGCAGCCCAATTACAAAATAGTTTACAAATATACATACATTAAATACATACAACGAACCGCTATCAATATCACCTTTCCCCTCCACTGAACATTGGGATGTGTGTTCTAAAAAACAATCGAGTAAAGAAACTTTTTCTCCGTTACTAGAAAGTCCATGCAACGTATTTACGTTGTTGAAAAGTTCAAATTCTTCTTCAGAAAGGCAATAAAGGTTTAATTTTGAAGAAGAACCGCAATGGTTGAGTTCCCCTCTTATTCGCTTGTTTGGAGAAGACGGCAGAAACCATAACCCATTTAATGAAAAGCTTTTTTCCATAAAAAGTACCTTTAAACAATTGATTGAGCAGCTACTGGAATGCTAGAGGCCAGATAAACTGCAGTGATATTTTTGTAATAATCTTAGTGAAAAAAGTATAGCTCGCCACATAGCTTTATAAACGCAAAAACCCCCGACCATCTTTCGATGATCGGGGGTTTTTAAGATATCTGGTGGAGCTGGACAGAATTGAACTGACGGCCTCTTGAATGCCATTCAAGCGCTCTCCCAACTGAGCTACAGCCCCACGGCGAAATGCACAATGACTAAAACTGGCCGCTTTGTCAACAACTTCTTGAAAAAAAATTATGGGTTCCGAGAATCCGCTTGGCCCAAGCTTTTGCGGCGCAACATTTTTTTAGCCTTCACAGTATGCGCAGTCGCAAAGGAGCGCCCTTCCCTCACCACCATGCAAAGCGGCCCTTTTCAGACCAGAAGGTACGCTGTCGCGCCACTTGGGCTAAAAAGGGCCGCCTGTCGCAGCAAGCGCAAAAATCACCCGAAGCCGCCCATGCGGCCACCTGAAAGCGCTTTAGAAGCGTCCTGCTTTTCCTCATACACAGGCCATTCCCCCGCCTCCAACCGGCAGCGCTGGACGTACCCAGGCAGCCAACCGAATGAGGACGGGGGAACAACCGCACAAAATCATCTGGCTAGCGCGCAGCGCCCTGTGCCAGACGCGCCATTTCCGCACCCGTCGCTTCCAGTGCCCTGGCCAGCACATCGTCCGCCACTGCGTACGAGAAGCGTATGCAGTTATCATCGCCAAAGGCCGCGCCGGGCACCAGAGCCACATGTGCCTTGTCCAGCAGCCAGGTGCACAGTTCGGTAGAATTGTTCACTGCGCCACCAAAGCACTTGCGCACGTCCACAAAGAGGTAAAACGCGCCGTCGGGCTTGGGACACACGGCCCAGGGCCAGGTTTCAATCGCTTTCATGGCCAGGTCGCGCCGCCGCATGAAGGCCTCGCGCATGTGGTCGATGCAATCCGTGGGGCCGTTCAGGGCCGCCAGCGCCGCCTTTTGTGCAATAGAACAGATGCTCGACGTGCTGTGCCCCTGCATGGCCGATATCTTCTTGATCAGCATGGGATGCGCGGCCAGAAAGCCCACGCGCCAGCCTGTCATGGCGTAGCTTTTGGACATGCCGTTCAGCACCGCCACCTGTTCGGGATGACGCGCAAACCAGCCGATGGCGCTGGTCATCTTGGCAGGCGCGAACACAAGCTGGTCATAAATTTCGTCAGACAGCACAAAGATACCGCGCTGTATGGCCCAGTCCATAATGGCGGAGAACTCGGCCTCGGTGTACACCGCGCCCGTGGGGTTGCTCGGCGAATTGAGGATAAGCAGGCGTGTCTTGCCTGTCACGGCGGCGTCCAGCATGTCCGGCGTCACCTTGAAGTTCTGCTCCGGGCCGGCATGCACGGTCACGGGCACGCCGCCCGCCAGCATGACCATGTCGGGATAGCTCAGCCAGTACGGCGCGGGAATGAGCACCTCATCGCCGGGATTGATGGTAGCCTGTAGAAAGTTGTACAAACAGTGCTTGCCGCCAGCACCAATGACAATGGATTCCTGCGCCACGGGCACGCCGTAGGCGCGGTCAAAATACGCACCAGCGGCCTTGCGCAGTTCCGGGATGCCGGGCACGGCGGTGTAGCGACAGAAGTTTTCGTCAATGGCGGCCTTGGCGGCCTCACAGACGTGCGCAGGAGTGGGAAAATCGGGTTCACCCACAGCAAGGCTGGTGACGGCTACACCCTGCGCCTTGAGTTCAAGGGCGCGGCTGTTGACACTGAGAGTCAGAGAGGGTTTGATGCTGCTCAGACGTTCTGAAATCTGCATGAAAGGCTCCTTCCCGAAGGGGGACGCAATGCGGCGTTTTCGGCAAAATTACAGTCGTCAATTTTAGCAGCTTCATCAAAGGGTGTAAATGCGTACAAAGAATCAGCGCGTGCCAGCGTCGCAACCTGAAGACTGTCGGCAGACCAGCACAATCGACACGAGCGCGACGGCGCAGACGCGCGCCAAACACACCCCGGATACGCAAGCAAAAGCCCCACTGCTGCCCCTGCCTCAGGACTGCGTTGTGGGCAGTTTTGTGCAGCGGCGCAAGCGCTTCAGCGTTGAGCTTGCCCTGAACGGCGAACCCCTGTGGGTACACAGCAACAATTCCGGCAGCATGCTGGGTCTTACCCTGCCGGGCAGCCCGGTTCTGGCGTCCCCGGCAGCCAACCCCAACCGCAAGCTCAAATACACGCAGGAGTGCGTGTGGCTGCCCCAGACCGCCACACCTGAAAATCCGGGCATATTGCCCCTCCCCCGCCAGTCTGCGTGCGGTTTCTGGGTGGGCGTCAACACCAGCGTGCCCAACCGCATGCTTGAGGCGGCCTTTTATGCCGATCGGCTCCACTTTGCCAAGGGCTACACCAGCCTTGTCCGCGAAGCCAAACGCGGCCAGAGCCGCCTGGACGGCCTGCTCACCGGCCCCGGGCTGCCGCCCCTGTGGGTGGAGTGCAAGAATGTCACAATGGTTGAGGACGACGCCGCCTGTTTTCCCGACGCAGCCAGTGAGCGCGGGCAAAAACACTTGCGTGAACTTATGGATATTGTGGCCCAGGGCGAACGCGCTGCCATGTTTTATCTGGTGCAGCGGCCGGACGGCCACTGCTTCGCCCCTGCGGATTTCATTGATCCGGACTACGCCCGCCTGTTTTACGAGGCCCAGGCCTGCGGGGTTGAAATATACCCCTACCGCGCCCTTGTGGGCAAGAACGGCATTGACCTTGGCGGCCTCATCCCCTTGCGGCCCGCCCCATAGCACGCCAGCCCGCAGCAGAGCCGCCCACAGCAGCGTCGCCCACAGCAAAAGTCCATCTTACGGCAGTCACACCATACGCCGGCACCCGGACAAAACCATGTCTGCCCTCAGCGCGCGCTGCCTGAAAAGCGCTGCTTCAACCCCACCCACGTCACGTCAAAAAAACCTTCTCACTACCCTGAAAGACACTAAAAGTGTTAGACAGTGTAGTCACGAGATGAATTTTCAGTCATATCAAGGAGAACAAGCCTTTTATGCAGGGAGTGTACTTTCTGATGGTACTCGACCGGAATAAAAGGCGAAGTTCGACGAAGAGATGCCTGAAAAGGCGCTCGTGACTACACTGTCTAGGAAGTACTGATTAAAGCATCTCCTGGAAACGCGCAGTTATTTCGTTTGGCAAGGCGCGATCTTTTTTTGAAGCAGGAGTGGACTCTTTCGTCCTCGACTGTTTTAAAAAAAGTGAAGCAACGCCGCCAAACGGAATAAATCAGCGTTTTTTGGGGGGTGGGGGCGTGAGGGAGAAAACCCTTTTGCAAAAGGATCCCTCCCCCACAAAGCAGTTCAAACTCACAAATCAGATGGCCGCGTCCAGCAGCAGATTGTCCCTGTGGATAACTTCGGGATAATGGGCGTCGCCGAGTATGGCGGCCACCTCATGACGCTTGAGGCCCATGATTTTTTTAAGGTCAGGCGCGCTGTAGTTGGAAAGGCCCACGCCAATGCTTTCGCCATTATGCAACACGCGCACAAGGCCGCCGCACTGAAAGCCTCCCTCAACTGCGCGCACGCCACCGGGCAGCAGGCTGCCGCCCTTGTGCAACAGCGCTCGGGCCGCGCCATCGTCCACATGCACGCTGCCCGCCGGGTCAGACTGATAGGCCAGCCAGAACTTGCGCCGCGCGATGGCATGGTGCGCGGGCCGCACCCAGGTGCCTCGATCAAATGGCTCATGCCCTGCAGGCGCGGAGCATGCCCCGGCTGCGGCAAAAGCCCGGCCGATGACCGCAGGTTCCCGCCCCGGCAAAATCAGGGTGGGCACGCCCAACTGGGCGGCGCGCCGGGCGGCCAGCAGCTTTGAATACATGCCCCCTGTGCCCACGGACGTCTTGCCGCCGCACAGCTGGCCCAGATCCAGAGCCGCCACATCGTCAATATGGTCCATAACCGGCGCGTCCGGGTGTTTTTGCGGATCCGCCGCCAGCACTCCCGACGAGGAGGTGAGATTGATGAAAAGATCGGCCTCCACCAGATTGACCAGCAGGCTGGCCAGGCAGTCGTTGTCGCCGAACTTGAGCTCGCTGATGGATACGGTGTCGTTTTCGTTGACAATGGGCAGCACGCCCCATTGCAAAAGCTCGGCAAAGGTGTTGCGGGCGTTCAGAAAGCGCTGCCGGGCGCGCAAATCGTCCCGCGTCAGCAGCACCTGGGCCGTCGGCATGCCGTGCGCCAGGAAGACCTTGTCCCACGACTGCATGAGCTGGCCCTGACCCACGGCAGCGGCAGCCTGACGCGCCGAAAGGCCTGCGGGTTCCACGGCGCGGCCACGGCTTGCAAGCGCCGCGCGGCCAGCGGCCACAGCGCCCGACGAAACCAGCACGAGCCGACGCGCGTTCTGAGCAGGGGCAGAGGCGTCCGTAGCATGGGGAGCCGGTTCTGACTGCCCTGCGGGCGCCGCGTCGTCTGTGAGGGGCAAATCGCGCAGAAAAGCAAGCTGTGCGGCAAGACCTTCAAGAACCTGGCTGTTGAGCCCACTGGCGTCAGTGAGCACGGCGCTGCCCACCTTGACGACAACCACACGGGCCTGGGAGAGAACGCGGGCACGCTCCTGCTGCCAGCTTTCTGCCCGCTCTCCTTCAGACCGTCGGCCTGCGGACTGCGCGCGCAGCCCTGCTTCAGAATCCGCGCCCTGACCGCGCTGCCTGCTCATATGCGCTCCGTACCTGCTATTCTTTGGTATAGATAACTTCGATTTCAGGAAATTCCTCTTCCTCGTCCCGATGCACGGCTTCAAGCCGGATCAGTGGCTCATTGCGCGCGGTGGAGGCGCACACCTGCCACAGTTCTTCAACCAGAGGCTCGATACCGATATCATCGCGGGCCGATATGAAGAATACCTTGCGGCCGTCGGCCTTGGCGCGTTCCTTGAGGGCTTCGAGACGCTCCGGACTCACGAGGTCAATCTTGTTGACCACTTCGATCTGCTTGCGCTCGCCAAGCTCGGCGTCAAAATTGCGCAGTTCTTCGTTAACCAGCGTAAATCCGGCCCAGGGGTCTTCATCGCCCACATCCTCGATGCTGAGAATGTGCACAAGGAAGCGCGTGCGCTCCACATGCTTGAGAAAACGCAGGCCCAGCCCCAAGCCTTCGTGCGCGCCCTCGATCAGGCCGGGAATATCGGCCACAACCATGCGTCTGTCCGGGTCCACCTCATCGATCATGACGCCCAGGTTGGGTGTCAGCGTGGTGAAGGGATAGGCCGCAATCTTGGGCCTGGCCGCAGAAACCCGCGTGATGAAAGTGGATTTGCCTGCGTTGGGCAGGCCGATAAGGCCCGCGTCCGCGAGAATTTTCAGTTCCAGCCGCAGGCTGAGTTCCTCGCCGGGTTCGCCGGGCTGCGAAAAGCGCGGCGCACGCATGGTGGAAGACTTGAAATGCTCGTTGCCCTTGCCGCCACGCCCGCCCTGGGCCACCAGCACTTCGGCGTCCGGGTCGCTCAGGTCGGCCAGCAGCACTTCCTCGCCCTCGGGGCCTTCGCCATAGACGAGCGTTCCCACAGGCAGGTTCAGCACCAGGTTGTCACCCTTGCGGCCATCGCACTGGCTGCCTTCGCCGGGGCGGCCGTTCTGCGCCTCATACAGACGCTTGAGCCGAAAGTCGTACAAAGAAAGCAAGCGGTTGTCTGCCTTGAGATATACCGAACCACCGTCGCCGCCGTTGCCTCCGTCCGGGCCGCCGCGCGGCACAAATTTTTCGCGCCTAAACGACAGGCACCCATGCCCGCCCTTGCCGGCACGTACCTGAATTCTGGCTTCATCAACGAATCTCATGCTCTATCCTCTGGCCCAATGACGCTCAGGCCCAACATTATATACTTATGTGCGTGTAAAACGCCCGCCTGACGGCAAGACCATTGAACCCATGCCCTGTGCCAGCGAATCTGCACAAAACAGAGCCGCACAAAACGAACCCGCACAAAACGAAGCAGCACAGCGCGCAGATCGTGAAAACGCCACGGACAGGCAACCCCTGAGGGACTATACCCGCAAAATGCGCGTTAGCCAAAATTTTCATCCGTACAAACACCGAAAGGGAAGAAGCCTTGCGGCCCCTTCCCTTTCGACAAATTCCACGCGGCCGCGTTAGCTGGCGGCCGCCTCCACATGCACACGCGTAAGCACGCGGCGTTTGCGGATATACTTTTCAAAGCGCACCACGCCGTCAATCTTGGCGAACAGGGTAAAGTCCCTGCCCATGCCCACGTTGACGCCGGGAAACACGGTGGTGCCCAACTGGCGCACCAGAATATTGCCGGCAAGAACGCTTTGACCGCCGAAGCGTTTGACGCCGCGTCGTTGACCTGCACTGTCGCGGCCGTTACGCGAAGAGCCGCCTGCTTTTTTATGAGCCATAGTAGCCTCCCTGGTGCGCTGAACTACGGTTCAGCCGGGCGAATAAATTTTTGCTCGCCATAACAACAATAGCCTTGCGGCTGTCATTGTCGGACATAGGGGCGTTCACCCTCACGCCCGCCAAAACCCTGTAAAGGTTCTAGCCGTTGATGCTCTTGACGCGAATGGTGGTGAAGTCCTGACGATGACCGCGCATCTTGCGCGAGTCATTGCGGCGCCAGCGCTTGAACACCTTGATCTTGGGGCCACGCCCGTGATCCACCACTTCCGCCGTGACAGCGGCACCGGCAAGATAAGGAGCGCCAACCTTACATTCAGCGCCACCGACCATCAGCACCTTGTCCAGGGAAATTTCGCTTCCGGCCTGAGCCGCGAGCTTTTCCACAACGATTTTGGAACCTTCTTCAACGCGGTACTGTTTTCCGCCGGTTTCTATAATCGCGTACATGATATCAACCTCCAAAAAGAGAAAGGCATATTTGCCCCATTGCACGGCAAATGTCAAGCGCCTTCCGCAATTTTTCGGCAAGGACGCGCCGCC
>NZ_JAVESS010000033.1 GCF_034006445.1 Desulfovibrio sp.
CATACGGGTACGCGCATCCACGGACAGACAGAGCAAGTCGCCATTGGCAAACAAAGGCCAATTGGGCCGCGCTGGGCGCTCCACAATACTGACGCGCTGCACATCGGGCGTGCATGGGGAACTTTGCCTGGCACAGCCCGGCAGAAACACCAGGGCAGCCAGCAGGATTACAAGGCGGCTAGAACGCATTGAGAAACTCCGTAAAGGCTGCATCGTCTGGCGGGGCGGATGCGGGGGCGGCCCCAGTGGCCGCCCCCTTCCGCGTCAAGGAGGTTCGCATGGCTGCACCATCCCCAGCCGGTTCGGCAATCGTGCCGGGGACAGGTTCCTGGCTTTCCGGGGTGGATACCGGCAATGCGGCCAGCCCCGGAATGGCAAGAAATTTTTCCAAGGTATCAGCGCAGTTATTCTGCGTATCCGCGCCGAACTGCCCCAGTGCGTTAACGGATGATCTGGCCTGGCGAAGCTGACCTTCCAGTCCATCGGCCCGCCGTTTTTCCGCATCCAGATCAAGAGCAAGTTTATCCACGCGGGCGCTCGCGGCGCTCAGACGGTAGGTTTGCACGGCACCTGCCAGCAGGGCTAAGACCAACATAATGAGCAAAGAAATAATGATGATACGGCGTATACGGTCAGTCATGGCCGTCCCCCTGCTGCTAGTGTGGCCAGCGCAGGACGATATCGCTCGCGCTTGTCACCCATAATGTTGCGCACATAGGCGCGGTTAATGGCATAGGGGCTTTTGTCGGCATACTGTTTGCCCAGGCTGGATCGGCTTTTGCGGCTATGGGTTTCCACATGGCCAAACCAACGGCCCTGATCACAACCCTTGAACTGGCGGCAGTAGGCCCGATCTTGCAAAACACCGCCGATACCGCCGTTGTATGCGGCCAGCATCATTGCGGCCCGGTCTTCATCGGTGGCGCATCCCGCAAACGCATTCCAGGCTTGCTGATCCTTGAGAATGAGTGCCCGTAACTGAAGGCGCGGATTGTAGCGGTCTTCCCACTTCCATGACTTGAGCGAGCTATGCAGCTTCTTGACGTCCTGAAAATTGTTAAACCGCTCACGCCCGGCGCTGTCGTAAGCAATGGTGAGCTGACCAAGCCCGAAGCCATACTCACGGCTGGTTTTCATTTCGGTGCGCGGGTTCCAGCAGCGTTTCGACTCAAGGCCGTAACAGGTTTCCTGTTCTACCTGACCCGCATAGATGGCCGCATCATAAAAGTCGGGGCTGTACGCCAGATGCTCCGCCCAGAGCATGGGCAGATACGTCAAGGCCAGCACTGGCAAAATGGATGCGTACAGCCGGATCATGCTATTTGCCCCAGGCCATGATGCTGATGGCGATGCAGATCAGCAGCAGCACACGGGCCAGAACCACCAGAGCGGCGGCTATATTGCCCTCTTCGAGCGCCGCGCGGGCATAATCCGACATTCGGATATAAGGAGTGGAAATTTTGGACACCATTAAGGCCAAGCCCCACATACCCACGACATAGGCGATATACCCAGCCAGTCCAATGGTTGCTGATGGGTCTGTATACAAACCGGCGGCAAGGCAAATGGTGATCAACAACCAAACGCGCAAATCATAGAGCGGGCGCAAAGTGTCGAAAATTTTGCTAAGGAACAATCCTCTGGGCATAAAAGCCCTCCTTACAGATAATGATGTTTCTGAATGGCTTTTACGGCCGAGCTTGATCCCAACACGACAAGACACACGATGGATGAAACCACGTGCTTGGCCGACCAGTAGCCCAGAGAGAGCGGAAAAGAATGAGACTGAGAGTGGGGAATCTGGCACATGGTCTGGCCTCCAATGAGGTCAGACTAGCGCCTAGCGAGGGAAGAAAAACAGGAACCGTGGAGACAAAAAAAACGCCGACGTTGGCGCTTTTTTTGTGGGATGAATATCTAATTCATTGATTTTATTGAATCTGAAAAAACAGAAAAACGCCAACGTCGGCGTTTTTTATCTGCGGTGCATGCGCCGCCACTGCCAGGGAGGCACCGGAGATGGGTCAGCCCACAGGCCGCGAGGTGGGCTTGCCTCCCTGGCTTCCTGCTGCATTTTTCGCCACTCGTTGCAGGCCTCCTGCTTGCAATATCGTCCGTCCACCCAGGCCAGCCCGGATGCCGTCAGGGCCTCTTGCAACAGGCGCGTACCATCCGGCTGCATGATACTGGCTACCTCCCGCCCATAGCTCTTGCTTTTTTGCGCAGGGGTAACTTCCACAGTCTTGCCCATGAGCAACGTTGCAGTCAGATCACGGGCTTCCTTGCCGTATGGCTGGCCAATTTCCGGGCAGTCTATGCCATAGACGCGGATTGTCACCACCGCACCGTCAGTGCGTTGTATCCGCATCGAATCCCCATCATGCACCGAAATTACAGTTCCTTGCCATGCGAAGATGGTGGACGGAGATAAGAGTATAAGCAGGAGGATGGTCGCCATAAAGGATCGACCATCCTCCGCCCAAGAGAAAAATTTACTTTTTAGCAACACTGGCAATAACGCCATCCATCATCACATTTTTTACGGTAAAGCCTTTAGCTTTGGCTTGTATAACTGCAATTGACCCCTTTTTAAGCTCACGCAAAAAAGGATCTTTCATATCCAGATAAATACGCAATCCAAACAAACCGGACTTATCGACTGGAACAAGCACATAAGGTTTTCCAGCCACATCTTTTGCCACACCGGAGACTTTTACCTCAAGAATAACTGGCTTCCCCTTAAAGTCTTCATCTGCGACGACTTCATTATTTTCATAAGCCTGATAGAGTTCTTTGGGTTCTGCTTCATAGCCAATAATTTTTTTCAATCGTCCGGACTGCTCTGCATTCGTAGCTTGCAGGAACATAGGATCATTATCATCCCCGACCGATGAGGCTACAGCCATCGGCCCCTCTGATTCTGCTTTCGCCTTCTCATAAAAAACGATCTGGCATTGCTCAACATTAAGCTTTTTTGCAGCCTCTTTTGCAGATTTGACCACAACTTTTGCTTCAATTTTTTCTTCAGGGGAAAAATCTTTTACGACAAGCAACACATATTTTCCCGGGATGGTAAAAGCTGTCGTTGCCTCTAGTGCATGAGCAGACCCTGCTAATGTAAAAAACAAGCTAAAAATAATAGCTGCTACACATGTACTAATTTTTTGCCACATAATCATTTCCCCCTCCATAGTAATTTGTAGCCACTGGCCCAGCGACATTCCCATTTACTATGGGGCCTTGGGTCGCGTGATGACCAGAGACAAGCACTGCCTTAGCCGCAGTTTGTATGGTTTCAGGTGCCTTTCTGTAGAGAGCTAAGACCTCACACTCTTCAGCGGTCAACACGACTCCTTGTCGCGCCCCCGTGACAATATAGCCAATATCAAATCCAAGATCAGCAAGCCGTTCCAGGTAGACTGCGAAGGACGGTAGCCGCTCCTTTTCGTAATCAAGCTGACTGTTAATATGGATGCCAAGCCTTTCTGAAATCTCTTTTTGTTTAAATTTCAGACGCTTGCGCTCTTCTACCAGTCTCCTAGAAAAACTCATAATTTTCTCCAACTTTCCATTGACTAAAATCACAAAAAAACCTAATTTTATACCAACGAATAACAACAATTCCCAACAAACCCACGGGCACAACGACAGGAGGAAATATGCCCTCAACCCTATGCAAAATGAGCGATGGCGGTGACCGCATTTTTATACGCCTGCTCAATCTGCCTTATGTGCGCCATGCATTCGTAAGCGCCAACAGTGTCAAACCCCACCCCCAGGGCGGAGTGAAAACTGCCGCGTTGGAAATGACACTGGTTATTGGTCCCAAAGAGCTGACGGCTCCGCCAGCCAGCTTCAGCGAGATTGTTGAGGGCCTGTCCGCGCTGCCCTGCATCACGTCAATCCGTATGGCCCCCACCACGATACGGCTGAAGGCAGATGGCAAAACCGAGTATGTGCGCCCTCGGCTGGTGGTGGGGCTTACGGATGACCACTGCGCAACGTGTAACAACATTTCTTGTGATGTAACCGAAAACAATAACGATGCAAAGGGCCGGAGGAAGAGAAAATGAACGCACTGCGCACCCCGGAGGAAGTGCGGCGCGACTTTGAAACCCGGGGCATGAGCGTGGCCACATGGGCGCGGCGGCATGGATATTCGCCCTTTGGCGTTTATGATGTGTTGTTAGGCCGCACTAAAGGTCTGCGCGGAGAGAGCCACAATATTGCCGTTGCCCTGGGTATCAAAGCTGGCAGCATCAATACCAACGTAAACCGTTAGGAGCGTGGCGTGGTTGTGAACACTATAAATGAAAGGACCCCCGCGCCGGACATGCGCGAGGGTCAGGCAACGACCAGAAAAGGAAGAACTCATATGACGTTGCAAAATTTGCATACCCGGAAGGGACGGCGTGGTCAAGACAAGCTGAAACAGATCCTGCCCAAGGTTCTACAGGAAGGCTACGGCGAGGACTGGCGGCCTAGCGTGTATCTGACCGGGGCCTATTCTGCACCTGATGCAGAAACACGGTTGTCTCATGCCACCAGTCAGAGCCTCGCCGCCGCCCACCTGCTGCGCCTGGGCTACCCCGTGTTGGCCCCGGTGCCGATGGGGCACTTCATCTGCGAACACACAGACCTGGACAGGAGTTTTGCCACCTGGGGCGAAACCTGCCGCACCATGTTGTCTGTGGCTGACCTCATGGTGGTGTTTTACAGCAGCACCCTGGCTGACAGCAAGGATGTTGATGTAGCGATCGGCTGGGCGGCCAGATGGCATTACCCAATCATCCTCATGCGCGCCGTGCCAGTGGATAACATGCCCGTGGGGGATCCTAGCGACTACACCTATACCTTTGAGCGGCTGGACGTGCCCACATGGCTCAAGCTGCGCGAGAACCGGGTGGAAAAGGTGAACAGACATGACTAAGCGCAATCAGGCCGAGCGTAGCCTCGCCATTGTTGAGTTGCTGTTCCAGCGGGTGCTGGAGGGTTGGCCTAACAAGGAGTTGGCGCGAACCCTGGGTGAAAGCGAGGTTAACGTGTGCCGGGACCTCGCCATTCTGGAAGAGAACGGGTGGGCGCAGAAGCTGCCCAGCGGCAAATGGGCGCTTACCACCAAACCCGTGGCACTTATGCGTGTGTACAACCTTTATATGCAGGACTGGCGGGATCGTGCGGAAGCTTTCGACACGCGCGTTAGCGCCCAGGCCCGCCAGATGACCAAGTAAGGAGATTAGCATGGCTGCCAAGAAGAAACCGCAATTTGATGCTGATGGCTTGTGGCAATCGATCATCAAAGAAAATCCGCGCCTCTCCATTGAGATACACAACCTCAATAGTAGCAATTCCGAAAATGCCAAGTTGGAATTATGCGCCCTCTACGTTGCCAAAGCTCGCGAAGCACTGGGCGAAGACGCCTCAATTCCTCTTCCGGAAAGCATGAGTTACGAAATGAAGAAAAAAACAGTTGCCTGCATTGAAGGTACAGTAGATGTGCCCGCCGAGGCAGACATGCATGTAACCCGAGAGAGACTGAACACCGAGTGGGAACACTGCATGGCGGCACTGTCCACTTCCGACCAGAAAAAGGTGTTGGCCGGAGACCCTGCGACAGGGGAAAAAATTTGCAAGCTGTTCGTCAAGCACATGGTTGAAGACCTGCGGGTTGCGCCTTCATGGATATCTCTTCCGTCTGCTGCTCCCGGTTTTCTGTGCGATTGCATGGCAGAGGTCCTGAATGCCAAGGGCAGCAACACACCCGCCGTCATCACTCCGGAAGTGGATCCCGCCACGGAAACAGCCGTGGCCCAACTGCGTGACGAAGCCGTGACCGTCAGCAATGTGGAAATGGATGCCACCATCCTGCTGGCCGAAACGCGCGGCGTGTCTCAACAGGCGCAGTTCATCGAAACAGTGTCCCGCATGACCATGCTCACCAGATTGGCCCATATCAAGGAGAGCAAGGGCTACAAGGGGGCAAAAGTTCGCGATGCGAATGGAGAATTGCAGTCCATCAAGACATGGCCAGAATTCTGCACGGCCCTGGGCATGAGTCGTAGCCTTGTGGACGAAGACCTGAACAACCTCTCGGTGTTCGGCGACAACCTGCTCAAGATGCAGGATGCCCTGGGCATCGGCTATCGCGAGCTTCGCAAGCTGCGCGCAGGTTTTTCCATGTTGGACGATGCCTCCCGCGCCTTGGCGCTGGAAGAGGTGAAAAACGCCGGGGATAAGGAAGAGTTGCTCGCCGCCCTTGATGAAATGGGGGTGCGCAACGCCAAACTGACCCAGGCCAACAAGGAAAAGGACGAACAGCGCGCCAGCCTTGACAAGCTGCTCGGCGAATCACGCCGCAAGGAATATGAGCTGCAACGCAAGCTGGACGCTATGGAACGGCCTGTAAGCCCGGATGAAGAGGCGAGCGCCCTTATTTGGACTGAAGCCAACATGAAGCGCGAGATTGATGAAGGGTGCCGTGATCTCGTGCGCGCGGCTGATGCACTGGCGGTGATTGCTTCCAACACCTTCAATTGTGGCAATGGTGAAAGGTGGTTCTCTCTTCCGGAAGAACGGCGGGCGCAAATGGTCGACTACGTTAATGAGCGCATATCCAGCGCCTGCGGCCGGATGCGTGACTCCCTGCTTAATGTTGGTGTTGATGTGGATCTGGCGCTGGTATTTGACCCGGAAGCGGGCATGGATGCCAGTGACGGCGCGGACTCTGCCGACACATTGCAGGAGCAGGCCGAGGCATAACCATGAGTCCAGCCCAGGCACAACATATCCACGAGCTGATTGCTTCGTTGCGTCTTGCCCAAGCGCGGGAGCGCGGCGAGCTGGTGCGTCGGGCGGCTCTGGCCTTGGGCAAGACCCCTAAGACCGTTTACCGCATGCTCAAGGCGGCGGGATGGGATGCCGGGCGCAAACCCCGCGCGGATGCTGGTCAGACTGCTGTGGATGCCTCTCTGGCCCTGACGGTGGGTGGGCTTGTAACTCGCGCCACCAGGGTCAACGGCAAGCGCACCCTGACCATCAAGGATGCCTGCGAACGGCTGGCCGCACAGGGTTACGGCGTCAAGGACGAATCAACGGGAGAAACCATCATGCCAAGCCCAAAAACCGTTAGCACCGCCATGCGCCGCTATGGCTGCCACCCCGATCAAATGGAAAGGGGCAAGGCAACCGGACGCCAGCGCAGTTTGCACCCCAACCATGTTTGGGAAATAGACGCTTCGGTGTGTGTGCTGGTGTATCTGCCCGGCGGCAAGAAGATGCGCCTGTTGGACGAAAAAATATACAATGAGCGCAAACCGGGCCGTCTGGTGGAGATCGGGCGGCAACGCATCATAAGATATGTAGTTGTCGACCACTGCACCCACACTCTGTACCTGCATTACGAGCTGGCAGGGGGTGAAGATGCCGCAGGCATTCTGGCCACCCTTATTGAGGCCATGTCTGACCGTGGGCCGCGCGATCCCATGCACGGTGTGCCGTTCATCCTTTATATGGATAAATCTGGCGGCAACCAGTCAAGCCTTGTCAAAGGCTTCTGTGAAGCTATGGGCATCAAGCCCATGTACCACGCGGCAGGCAATGCCAGCGCCACTGGCAGTGTTGAAGTTGCACAAAACCTCGTTGAGCGGGGCTTTGAATCTCGGCTTCGTTTCATGGACGTGTCGGAGCTTGGACAACTGCAAGAACAGGCGGATCGGTGGCGGCGGCATTTCAATGCCCACTCCATACACACACGCCTGCAATGCCCGCGCAACCGCGCATGGCTGCGCATTAGCGATGACCAGTTACGGGTTGCCAGCCGTGAGGCCATGCAGGCGGTGGCAACCTGGGGCGAACAGACCCGCACCGTGCAACCGGATTACACGATCAGGCTGGATACCAAGAGCCACGGTGTGCATACCTATGATTTGCGCATGCTTGGCGCTCATGGCGTCCATGTGCGGGACAAGGTGGGTGTGCTTCTCAATCCCTTCAACGCTCCGGAAATCATCGTCACCAAGGCCATGCCGGATGGCGATGTTTTGCGCTTCACCGTATCGCCCATAGACAGGGATGAATGGGGATTTGATGCCGCCGCCCCCGTCATGGGTCAGGAATGGGGCAAGGCTCCGGAAACGCCTGTTGAACAGTCTGCCAAGGCAATGGAAGCGCTGGCAATGGGTGAAGACGGTAAAGCCGCCCGGCCATGGGAACATATCGACCCGATGGCGGACATCAAGGAAGCTCCACTGCACTTGCGGCGTGATGGTGTTGCCGCTCCTGTGGAGTCTGGTGCGCCAGTGGCTCTGGCCATGCCTTTAAGCCGTGTGGAGGCCGCACAGCGGTTGCAACAGATTGACCCCGCACCGTGGCAGCGCGACCCCATTGCATGCATGGCGCACATTCGTGACGCCTACGGCGATGAAGTGCAGGAAGCCGCCCTGGAGGGCATTGCCGCCGCTCTGCGCGATATGTTCACCATCGTTGACGTCCCCATGCCTGTTGCGACTGACAGCGATAAAGGCAAACGCCTACAGTTCCCCAAACCTCAGGAGACATCATCATGCATCGCATGACCCTGGGCGCAATGTTGCAAAAAGTTGGGATGGGACAGCGCGAACTGGCCCGTGCCGTGGGCGGTTCCTCTGCAACCATCAATCGGATGGTGCATGGATCTCCCGCACCACTGAAAGGAAGGGGAGAGCTTAAGGCGAACCTTGAATCCATCCTGCTTGAACGCGGCGCACCAGCGCCGGAAGTTTCCGCTCTGGTACGCCGCATGGACGAGCAGTGGCAAGCAAGCCGTCATCATGCCGAGGCGGTGGCCCGCGCCAGATCGGAAGGAGCAAGTGTTGAAAACCTGCCTTCGGCAGGCAGACCCCGGCATCTTTCCACGGACAAAGGAAACTGCCGTTTAGAACCAGCCCCCAAAACGGGGCAAGAACTTTCGGAGGAAGAACTCATGCTTTTGAGCAAGCAAAGCCTTACGCCACAGGCGCGGAAGCATTTCAAGCTGTTCCGCGACCCGTGGGATGATCCGCATCTGCCGGAGGAAGTCTTTCTGACGCCGGAAAGCCGATACGTGTATGAGGCGATGATGTCCGCTGCGCGTCACGGTAACTTTCTGGCTGTGATCGGCGAATCCGGCAGCGGAAAAACCACGTTGCGCCGCATGATGCTGGAGCAGCTCAAGGGTGACGAACAAAACGTCATTATACAGCCCTACATCCTGACCACTGGCGGCAAAGGAATCGAGAGCAAACCCCTGCGGGCGGCGCACATTGCAGAATCCATTCTGGCTTGTGTGGATCCCGGCGGCTCTATCCCTTCCAGCGCCGAGGCCAGGGCAAGACGTGTGCATGAAGTCCTTCGTCAATCCAGCCGTGGCGGCAATCGGCACCTGCTGTTCATTGAAGAAGCGCACGACATCAATCTGCACACACTCAAAAGCCTGAAGCGCTTCTTTGAGCTGGAAGACGGCATGAAGCGCCTGCTCTCCATTGTACTGATCGGCCAGACGGAACTGGGGCAGAAGCTGGCCAGCGCCGGAACAGAGGTGCGTGAAGTTGTGCAGCGGTGCGATGTGGTCAAGCTGCCGCCTCTTACAGATGTGCCGGGATTCATTCGGCACCGCTTTAAGACCGTCCAGGCCGATGCTGACACCGTGTTTGATGCCAGCGGAATGGAAGCCCTGCGTCAGCGTCTTATCGTGGCTCCTGATGGCCGTGGGCGCGGTGTTGATCTTGCCTACCCCCTGGCGGTGCAAAATCTGGCCACTCGTGCCATGAATCTTGCCGCAAGCATCGGCGAACCCGTTGTGACCGGAGATGTAGTGCGCCAGGTGCGGGCGTAGGAGGCAGCTATGAGTGAACAAGACTTCAGTGAGCTGGTGCGGAAGATGCGCGAAGCCCAAAAGAGCTTTTTCAAATCCAAAAGTCACCATGACCTGCGCTGCGCCCGGGACTATGAGCGCAGAGTTGACGAAGCCTTGCAGTGCATGCCCCAAGAACCTGCGCAGAAGCAGGCGAGGCTCATATGAATGGGGGTCTTATCATCGCCGCAATTGTGGTGTTTGTGATATGGGCCGGGATGGTTCACCCCAACAGAGTGATAGAGCGGATAGCCATGAAAGCTCTGGAAACCTATCAGCTAGAGCTTAAGGCCGGAATCAAGCCAGAAGACAGCAAAGTCAAGGACATGCTGCAATCAATATCAAAACATGAGGTCAAGAAAAATGATTGAAGTTAACGGCGTACAGCACATGCAAAACTCCCAGGGCCACCTTGTGCCTGTGGATCGCGTTGATCCAGTCGACAAGCTGCGTGATGAAACCGTGCGGGAACTCATAGACATGGCTAAAGGTCTTTCCGGAGGTCTGCGTGAAGGTCGCACGAAAATGCTTGATGCCGTTGCGGCCTTTGTCTCCATATCCGGCGAGCAATATGGCTCAAAAGTTGGCGGAGAAAAGGGCAACGTCACCCTGCACAGCTATGACGGAAGCCTGAAGGTTCAACGGGCCATGCAGGATCGCATCACCTTTGATGAACGCCTTCAGGCTGCGCGGACGCTTATCAATGAATGCCTGCGGGATTGGTCTGAAGGTGCCAATGCCAACTTGCGCGCCATTGTTGATGCCGCATGGGAAACGGACAGGGACGGTAACGTGTCCACTTCACGCATCCTCGGCCTGCGAGCCATCAAAGTGAAGGATGATGAACGTTGGGATCAGGCCATGAAAGCCCTGACGGACAGCATGCAGGTGGTTTACAGCAAATCGTTCATTCGCGTGTACGAAAAAGACGCATACGGCGAGTTCCAGCCCATACCGCTGGATATTGCCAAGGTATAGTCAGCAGGAGGTCGCCATGCAATCAAGAGCCGGACTCATTAGGACCATTCAGACAGGCCGTAAAGTGCTGAACATGGATGATCACACATACCATGACATGCTTCGCAACCTCACGGGCGCGGAATCATGCACGGTGCTGAACGAGACCGACCTTAAGCGAGTCCTGGTGCACCTCCGCGAAAGAGGATTTGCTCCCAAAGAATCGCCCACTAAAGGACCCCAGCGCAAGGTGCGGTCTCTGTGGCTTACCCTGGCAGATGCAGGGGCGGTCGAAAACCGTGATTTCAAGGCCACAGACGCCTATGTGACCCGTCAGACCGGGTTCTCAATGCGCAAGGCATCACCCGGAGATCTATCGGCAGTCATAGAGCAGCTTAAGCGCTGGCTGGAGCGTTATGAGTAGTGACGGACAGCAATTCCTTGAGAGTGTTGAAGCCGCCATGCGCTCGCGCGGCATCGCCACCGAGGTGGCCCGGGCGGTTTTGATAGATGTTTCGCTCGAATGGGGAGGGCAGCAGGTCTACATCCTGCTGCGCTCCCCTTATATTGCCCACGCTGTAATGGCCGACTTCAACGGCAGCAATGCAGGCGAGCTGGCCACAAAATATCGTATATCACGCGCCCAGGTATACCGCCTTATAGATCAGGCCCGCGCCGCAAAACGCGGCGAACGCGCCGAACAGATCCGGTTGCCTGGGGTGTAGGAGGTTCGCATGAGTGTGACGAAAAATTTCTTCATCGGTGAAGGCCCTGAAGCGGAGGCCCTGATTGCGGAAGTGAAAGAGCTTCGCGAGGCAGCCAACAATGCGCGCGATGTTGTTCAGAAGGAATATGGCGCTGACGGCCTTGTGCTTCATGGACGTGGTGGAGAAGTCTGCGGATTGGCGTTCATAGAAAAGCAGAACAAACCATTCCTTAAAGGCGAAGTCCGTCTTGAAAAAGGCTTTGGGTATTACCCGAAGCTTAACTGTAAGCAGGGGAAAGAACTGGCCTCCAAGCTGGAAGCGCCTGAACTTCAATTCAATACCAACGATTATATCCTCAGCAAGCTCAAGCTCCACAGGATGTGCGATGGCCCGCACCGCGCATCCCGCACGGGTATGGCTCTGTACCTTTCGGTTGCTGGATATGCGAAGAATAAAATTCTCGTGAGCATTCCAGGCCCAAAAGACCTCGACCGCATGCACGGCGATCCTATGCCGGAAGTGCCCACATGGTTCCGAGAGGTCAAAGAATCCGAGTGGCTGGCAGCCCAGGGCAAATAGGGGGTGCCAATGTCCACCAATCCCCCACAAGAAAATTCTCTTCCAGACAGAATGCGGACTCTCGCGAAAGACGGGCACCCGCGCGCCGAAGATTTACGGCAGATGGCTGACGACATGGACAATGCTATTGCCACCCATGACATGCGGAAAATGATTGGCGCTTGGGCGCGCGCCAGACGCCTCTGGTGCGAATGCACCGGAGAGCCGTTGATATAAGGAGAGGTCATGAGCGACACGACAAACACGATCACGCCGGAAACACGCCGTATGTTTATGGAAGACGCGAACGCTGTTCTGGCCCACGACAAAAAGAATCTGGAGCGCAGGGCTGCGGCAGAAGCCATTCTACGCCTGCTCAATGCCCTTAAAGCCTCCGAGGACGAAGTGGCGCAACTGCGCAAGGAACGTGATTGGCTGGCGAACGTACTGGCAGAACTCCACGGCACATCGCTTATGCTTGTTGATGGTGCGCCGGAAGGCAGCAATCGACCGCCATACTGGAAAGAAACCGCCCGCAAGGCCTTGGACACTGGGGGCGGCGCATGAGCAACCTCGCTGAAAAGAAGAAAAGGATCATTGATAAGATTCGTAAGCTATTGCGCCTTTCAAGCTCCAGTAATGAGCATGAAGCCGCCGCCGCAGCAGCCAAGGCCCAGGAACTGCTTTCTGAATATAATCTGTCCCTGGATTCCATGATCACGGAAGAATGTGCTTCAGAAATGACGGCTTCGCGGGCATATAAGAAAACTCGGCAGCGTCTTGAATCGTGGGCATACACCCTGGCTTCGGGCGTTTCCAACGCGTTTGACTGCAAATACTATCATGACCCTGATGTTGGTGAGACAGTATTCGTTGGCTGCGAACCGGATACGAGTGTTTGCAGTTGGACGTACGGCTACCTTTATAAAACGTTGCTGTCTCTGGCCTCGGCACACATGCGCGGCCCCGCGCGCCGCTTGCGCTCTACAAGGTCAAAAAAGGCTGCAAGACTCTCATTCCTGCTCGGGGCTGTGATGGTCATATCTCGCCGCCTGAAGGATCAAAAAAAGGCAACTCCGATCACCCCCGGAATGCTTGTCCCCTTCAAAGAGGCTGCGATCAGCAAGGCCATGCCCGAGCTTCGGGAAAGAGCAGCCCCCCAAACAAAGATCAGAGACTTTGACTTTGAGGCTGGAATGGATGCAGGCCATGCCATTCACCTCTCAACACCCCTATCGACCACACGCCCAAACCTCCAGCGTTTGGGCTAAAGAAAAGGGAGGGTTCGCCCTCCCTTCTTCATTTCTTCCTGTGTAATTCAATTTCATTCATGTCCCACAGTGTCTTCACTATGTCCCGGTTTATCCCATCCCTTCACCCCGTCTATTCCCTTCTCCCGTCATGCTTTGGCCAGCGCCGCCTTGAGAATGTCCTGCGCCTCTTCCAGGGTAAGGTCGCCGGGCAGATGGGTTTTGACAGACGCCGCCTGGACAGCGCTCAGCCCCAGGGTAAGCACGAGAGCAAGAGTGAAAATCAACGTACGCATGTGTGGCTCCTTGATGGTCGAAGTTGCGGGCGCAATGTCGGCCAGTTTGTAATAAGTATATAGTGCCGCTAATAAACGAGCAAGGATCGCATAATTGGATTTTTGTTTGTATCATTATATAAGGTTTACAGTGGGCATGACACGCCCACCCCAGGGCATGCCTCAGGCACTGCCCTGGGCAAAAAAGGAGAAAATATGATCAAAAATATTATAAAGATAGCTTCTATGTGCGCTTGCGCAGTCGTGGTTTCCGCCTTTGCCGTGTCGGTGCGCGCAGAAGGTATCTGCACTAAAAAAATAGCCGAGCTTGAACGTCAGTTGAGCATCGCCAAGCAGCACAAGAACACGGGCAAGGCGGCCGGACTTGAGCGCGCTCTGGAAAACGTGCGCACGTGGTGCACGGATGACGGCGAACTGGCCGAAGCAAAAATCAAGGTGCTTGAGAAGCAGGAAAAAGTAGCGGAGCGTCAGGCAGAATTGGACAAGGCCACGGCTCAGGGCGTTGCGCGCAAAAAGATCGAAAAACGGCAGCAGAAATTGCGTGAAGCGCAAGACGAACTGAAAGAAGCCGAAAAGGTTCGTGACACGATGCAGCAGGACGCCAAGAAATAAGTTTTTTCTGCCCATATACCGCAAAGGCCCGTGCACTGTGCACGGGCCTTTGTGTTTATATGGAAACGCGCAATTATTCCGTTTGGCGGCGTGCTTCTCTTTTTTTGAAACAGTCGAGGACGGAAGAGTCCACTCCTGCTTCAAAAAAAGATCGCGCCTTGCCAAACGAAACAACTGCGCGTTTCCAAGAGCTCTTTAATCAGTGTTTTCTTAAAATGCCTCAGGGGTCGGCGGGGTTCGCGCGTGCCGCCATCCGGCGTGACGGCTGACGTAGTGTTTGCCGTAGTTTTCGGGGGTGGGTTCGTTGCAGCGTTTGCCGTAGTGTTTGGCGTACGAACGGTGCGGGCAAAGCCTGGAGTTGATATATTTTGAAATGGTGTGATGGCTGGAAGGCGTTGCCTATGGCCCCACTCATAAAAAACTCGTTGAATTGTACAAAGATACAATAAGAGTTTTAGGGGGTGGGGGCGTGGGGGAGGAGACCCTTTTGCAAAAGGGTCCCACCCCCACAAAATATTTCAAGGGTAACCCAGCGGGTAGCGCGGGTCTGTAGAGAAGTCCCTCCCCCGCAAAATATTCCACGAGGCAAAGCCTACCGCACGAATGGCGCCAGAAAATACTGCCACACAAGGGTGAGCAGCAGCAGGCTCAGTGAAACCATAAGAAAGCGGCGCACGGCGGCGGGGCCCACCCGGATGGCCAGGCGGCTGCCAAGCCAGTTGCCCAGGCAGCAGGCTACGGCCATGGGCAGGGCCAGGCTCCAGACGACCACGCCGTTGATCATGAAGACCATGAGTCCGGCGAAGTTGGACGCGAGGTTGAGCACCTTGGACGTGGCCGATGCTTCCATAAGGCCCATGTGCAATATCCAGTGAAAGGCCAGTATCAGAAAGCTGCCCGTGCCGGGCCCGAAAAAACCGTCATACGCGCCGATGAGCAGGCAGACCATGGGCGTGAGCAGCCACAGGCGCGGGCCGTACAGGGCCATGTCGAGGCCGCCCGCCCGTTCCTTGCGCGGCATGAGGGTGGCGCACATGCCCACGGGCAAAAGCCCCACCAGAATTTTGCCCAGCAGTGCCGGTTCCACGTGCAGCGCCAGGCGCGCGCCCGCCCAGGAGCCTATAAGGGAGAAGGCCAGCCCGGCCAGGGCCACGCGCCAGAGTACAAGGTTGCTGCGCGCAAAATTGCCCAAAGCCACGCAGGTGCCAAGACAGGCGCTGAATTTGTTGGCTCCCAGGGCCATGTGCGGCGGCACCCCGGTCAGCAGCAGCGCGGGCATGGTCACAAGCCCGCCCCCTCCGGCGATGGCGTCGATAAAGCCCCCGGCAAAGGCGGCAGCAATGCCCGCCAGCAGGGCTACGAGACCGAATTCCATGCTACCACTCCTTGAAAATGACCCACGCGGCCAGCACAATAAGCCCAAAGCCCACGGCGTGGTTCCAGCGCATGGGTTCATGCAGCCACAAGGTGGAAAAAATCATGAAAACGCTCAGGGAAATGATTTCCTGAATAGTCTTCAGTTCTGCTGCCGAAAAATGTCCGTAGCCGATGCGGTTGGCGGGTACCTGCAGCAGGTATTCGAAAAAAGCCAGACCCCAGCTGATCAGGATCACTACGGGCAGGGCCGCACCCTTGTAGCGCAGATGCCCGTACCAGGCAAAGGTCATGAAGACGTTGGAAAAAAGTAGAAGGCCCACGGTGGCCACAGGAACGGGTACGTTCATAGTGCTTCCGCATACCGGGTTGCGCCGGGCAGAGGGGATGGTGACCCCGCGCCAAAGCGCGGGCAAGGCTGAGGCATATCTGCAGGACCGTCTGGAGTCAAGAAGGGGACACAGGGAGCCTGCCGCCCGCTGTCCCGCCGCCTGTATGCCTCTTGGGACGGCACACTTGGAGTGCGGTCATGTGCAAACGCTCAGGCGGCTGCCGGAGCAGCCGCCTGTAGTGAAAGCGCAAGCGCGGTGTCAGCCCTTACCGCAGAACATGCAACGGGCGTCCGCTCCCGCAGCCGCCAAACGGAATAAATCAGCTTTTTCCTAATGGTCGCGTAGCATCTTGACCGCGCAGAACTTGCCGCACATGGCGCACACTTCTTCAGTCTTGTGGGCCTCGCGGCGTTTTTCGAGCATCTTGGGGTCAAGGGCGGCCTTTGACATGCCATCCCAGTCCAGAGCCTTGCGGGCTGCGTTCATGGCAGCCTCGCGCGCCACTGCATGGGGGCGGCCAAGGGCGGTTTCGCCCACCTGGGCCGCCACCCGTGAGGCCATGACGCCAGCGCGCACGTCGGCTTCATCCGGCAGGGTAAGGTGCTCGGCGGGGGTGAGGTAGCAGAGAAAATCCACACCGGCTTCCACGCCAAGAGCGCCGCCGATGGCTCCGGCTATATGGTCGTAGCCGGGTGCGCTGTCGCAGCACAGGGGGCCAAGCACATAGAGGGGCGCATTGTTGGTCAGGCGCTTGATGCCCTGGATCTGGGTGCGCACCTGATTGAGCGGCACATGGCCGGGGCCTTCGATCATGCACTGTACGCCGCGTTCCAGCGCGTACTTGGCAAGACGCCCAAGATTGATGACTTCTTCCCACTGCGCGGCGTCGCCGGCGTCCACGCCAGCGCCGGGGCGCAGGCCGTCACCCAGGGACAGGGTGACGTTATAGGGACGGCAAATGTCCAGCAGGCGGTCAAAATATTCCAGCAGGGGATTTTCGCGTTCGTTTTCAAGCATCCAGCGCGCCAGCATGGAGCCGCCGCGCGAGACTATGCCCAGAACACGGTTGTTCTTGACGGCCATTTCAGCCCCACGGCGGGAAAGGCCGCAGTGTACGGTGACAAAATCCACACCCTGCGCGGCCTGCTTGGCTATTTCGTCAAAAAGGTCGTCGGGCAGCATGCTGGTGATCTCGCGGTCTGCGTCGAGTATCTGCTGGCCCACGGCGTAGAGCGGCACCGTGCCCAGAGGACGGGGGCAGGCGGCCAGCATGCCCAGGCGCAGGGCGTCCAGGTCTCCGGCGATGGAAAGATCCATGACCGTGTCAGCGCCCGCGTCCAGCGCGGCGTGAATTTTGCGTTCTTCCGTATTGGGGCAGTTGTTCAGGGGAGAGGTGCCGATGTTGGCGTTGACCTTGACCCTTGCAGGCTGGCCCACGAGAATGGGCTTGAGACCGACATGGGCGGGATTGCCAAGCAGAACCATGGTTCCGGCTTCAAGAGCGGCGATGATTGCCTCTGGGGTCAGGCCCTCTTCGGCGGCCAGGGCGGCAAGGTGCGTATCCAGAAGGCCGCGCAGAGCGGCGTTCTGGGAACAAAGTGTGGTAGACATGTGTGCCTCGCTGGTTGCGACGCAGGGCGCAAAAAAACCACAAGCAGCGGTAGAGCTTGTGGCTGCGGCTTCCCTCCGGCAGTGCGAACTGCGTCAGGTTCATAGGGTCTGGGTTTTCCCACTCTCAGCCGTGCAACTGTCGTCCGCACGGTTCCCCTAGCTCACGAAGAAGCATACGCGCACCCTAGCAGTCTGTAAAGAGCGCTTGCCTTTGGGCGTCATCTGCCTTGCAATCCCGCCACGCCTGGCTTACATGGTGAGAATGCAGCGGAAGCGATTTTTCAGTCCCCTCACCTGGCCCGTTTTTTCATTCCTGGCGGTTATTGCCGTCGGGGCGGCCTTGTTGCACATGCCCGCAAGCTGGCAGGAAGGGCACAGCCTCAGCCTGATTGACGCGGCCTTTCTTTCCACATCCGCCGTGTGCGTCACAGGGCTTACGCCTGTGGACATCAGCGCCGTGCTCAGCCCTTTTGGCGAGGCCGTGCTGCTTTTGCTCATGCAACTGGGCGGCCTCGGCATCATGACCTATACAAGCATTATTTTTCTGCTCTGGCGCAACCATGTGCCCTTCACCAGCCGTGAAGCCGTGAGCCAGGCATTGCTCGGAGACGATTTTAACCTCAGGTCCTTTCTTGTGCAGGTGCTGGCCCTTGTCTTCAGTATTGAGGCGGTGACGGCCCTTTTGCTGTACTGGCATGATCCCGTGTTTTTTTATCCTTTCAGCGCGGTTTTTCACGCGGTGTCGGCCTTTTGTAATGCGGGCTTTTCGCTTAGTGCCAACAGCCTCATGAATTTTCGCGACGATGTGGTGGTGAACAGCATCATCACGGCCAGCGTTTTTTTGGGCAGCATCGGCTTTGGCGTACTGCGCGAGTCGCTCGGCATCATCTCCGGAGGCCGCATCGGCCTGCCGGTGCGCCGGTTCAGCCGGTTCAGCCGTTTGGTGCTGAAAACCAGCTTTTTTCTTATCATTGTGGGCGCGTCCATAGGCTTTGCCATTGAATTCTGGCGTGTGGGCAATGAGCACGCCCTTGGCGACGGCTTCGATCTGGCCCTGACGGCTTTGTTTCAGGCGGCTGTGGCACGCACTGCCGGTTTCAATACCATCAACATGACCAGCCTCAGCGAGGCCAGCCTGCTGGTGATCATGGCCCTCATGTTTGTGGGCGGCGGGCCAGGTTCGTGCGCTGGCGGCATCAAGGTAGTGACGTTCAGGGTGCTGGTGGGCTATATTGCAGCGCAGTTTCGTGGCGACAGGCAGATAGTGCTGGAAGGCAGGGGCGTGCCGGAAGAAAACGTCACCCGCGCCCTGACGCTGTTCTTTGTCTACTCCATGCTGGTGGGCATATCGACCTTTCTGCTCAGCATCACGGAATACGGGATTCTGCACGGAACAACCACTGACGGGCCGTCTTTTTTGCGCATTCTGTTTGAGGAAGTGTCCGCCCTCGGCACTGTGGGGCTTTCCCTGAATCTCACTTCAGAACTGAGCGCCGAGGGCAAGGGCATTCTTATCGTCAACATGTTTGCCGGGCGCGTGGGCCTGCTGAGCCTGCTCATGGCCGTGCAGAGCCTTCAGCCGCGCAAGGCGTATTCAGTGGCGGAAACCCAGCTGCCCATCGGCTAGAGCATTTAACACTTGAAATGCTCGCGTACGGCAGGCAAAAGCCCGCCTACTCGCATTTCGTGGCAAGGATTTTCAGAAAAATCCTTGCAGAGCATTTAACTCATTTCATTCGTAAACTGCTCTAGACCGGGGAGACTGCCCCCAAAATATTTGCGTCGTTGGTAAACGGCATTTTGTACAAGACGTCCTGGCATGGACAAAAAGCCGTGCGGGCATAAAGCGTTTCCGCAAGCAGCGGAGCGTTACTGCGAGAGATATATGGCGGAAAAGAAAGGCGGATTCAACTTGCAAGTGCAACACCCTCAAAGTTGAATGAAAAGGCAAGGTGGTATAGCCCTTTAGCCTCTCCATCCAACCAAAGATTGAGGGGCGTATGGGCTATGCACACCTTGCCAGGGAA
>NZ_JAVESS010000034.1 GCF_034006445.1 Desulfovibrio sp.
AGACTGCCCCCGGGAGTGAGCGCCAGATCCCATTGACCCGTCAGCATCAGGCTTTTCATTGCGGTTCTCCGGTGCTGCCGCCGCCGGGCAGAACACCTGTGTGGGTATGGTGCATCTGCGATATGCCTCCGGCTGTCTGGTCGCCAGTGGAAGAAATCTTGCCATTGACCTGCAAATTGCCGTTGAGGGTAGATGTGGCACCCTCGCCGTTCTGCACATCCGTGGGGGCATTGCGGATAATTCCCCCAGGCGCGGTGATGACTAGCTGCCCGCCCTTGAGTTCCATTTTACCGCCAGCGCCATCGTCCAGAGTGATGCCATCATCGTTGACCATCACATATCGTTTGGGCGCTTTATTCAAAAAACCGCCGATAAAAAAACCGTCCCCCTTGTTGCACATACGGGCACTGCCGGGGTTGGTAGATTCCCCGTCCCGCTTTTCCTTAACGGATTCCGTGTCACGCATGGCGTAAACGGCAAGTCCGATGTCACCGGGCTTGGGGTCAACAATGACGGCGTTTTCCCCTCCCTGCGCGCGGAAATATGGCAGACGGAACAAGGTGCCTTGCTGGTGGCCTTTTCCGTCACCGGCAACCAGATTGACCAGGGGCTGCACACTGACAAAGCCCACGGGCTGCACTCCCTCGGCGGAAACGCTGATAACGCGCACGGGTTCGGCGGTATTGATGCCCTGCAACGCCCTCTGTATGAGGAAATCAAGAGCATTAAGGTCAGATGCCGGGGTGGATGCCCCGCGCTGTCCCTGCACTACACTCATGACTTTCCGTCCTTCTGATTTTGCTGCCCTGGGTAGGTTGCCTTGACCGCCGTTTCCCAGGAGGTCGCGCCTGGATACCCCGCCTGAAGCTTGTGTGACAGGCTTGATATCTGCCACAGGCCAGACGCCTTGGGCACCACGGATTCAATGCGGATAGGCCCGCCGAGTTTGCACTTGGGCTCGTAGAGCCCCTTGACGCTGATGCCATTGCTGTCAAATGACGGATAGCCAAACATGCCAGTATCCCCGCGCCACAAAGGCGTTGAGGCTCCGACATCTTCCCGCAGCATGCCAGGGGGCGCGATGATCATCTCGCCGTCATCAACCAGCAGGGCAATGCGGGCAGCATCGGCTATTTGGCGGGCCTGTTCCATCGGGCCACCCACCCAGCAGGTATTGCGAAGCGCGACATTGACCCCACGGTTAACGAAGGTAAGCCCCATCTGCCCGGCAATGCTTTGCAAGGTATTGCCCACATCCTGCGCGCCCTGGGCCGTGAGCGGCGGTACTGGCGTGAGCGAGGCCACAAAGCCGGTAATGCAGTCACAATCAAAGGTTGGATCTGGCGCTGCATTGAAGTTGGGCACGGCGCTCACGATATCGCCAGAGAACGCCAACGTCATGCCGTTCTGTTTGTCCCCGGCATACACGGCAATATGATTTTGGTCCGTCTTCAGGGGAGCAAAGGCCAGTGTGGTCAGGGTCTCCATATCCTCAAGAGGGAGGTTGTAGATACGGACTTTGGCCTTGTTCTTCTCCTTGCCGCCGGGCTTTGAGATTTCCACATCCATGCCAAGCCGGATGATTTTGGTATTGGCCGCCTGCCCGGTGCCGGGGTTGAAGCCGCCCTTGGCCAGAGTGATGCGGGCCTCCAGCATCTTGATTGTGTAGGATGTGTTGGCGCTCATAATGTCCCTTCCTCATAGGCCTGTGCTTCATCCGCGCTAAGCCAGACAAGCCGCCAGCGGTCACCAAGGCCCGTCCATTGCGGGTCTGCCGCGCCCTGCATATCGACAAACAGCAAGTCGCCAACAAATCCCAACCGGGGGTAACGCAACAACAACGTGCCCTCACGGGCAATGATGCCGCTGACCACGGCAACCTCATTGACTGCCAGGTCAACAAACAGGGCTGCGCCGTTGACGCCAACCATGCTGCTGGCCTCTGATTGGCGGGTGTACACGCGCAGGCTGCAATTCTGTCCGCCCAGCACGGCCTGTACGGTCTGGTTGGCTGTGGCGCGTAACGGAACGGTATTCATGATTTTTTCCTAAGCCAGTCTGTCGTGACTTTAAGTCCACTCTTCTTGGATACCTGTTTCTTCGTTGCATCATCGGCCTTGCCAGCCTGCTGTTTTCCTGCGCTCTTGTCCGCGCCGTCCCCGGCCTGCTTTACCTGCTCGTTGGTGTATTCCGGGCTGACCTGCCGGACTTCCTGCAAGGAAAGGCTTACCAGCAGCCTGTCCACGCCGTTTTCGCGTTTGCGGTCATAGTCAAACCCAACAACGGTGTAGTCCACGAACGTGCGTTCCGGCGTAATGATACTGACAAGGTCGGTACCTTCCTGAAGCTTGATCAGAGCATCAAGCATTGCGCCCAGCTCGCTGCTTTTACCTTTTTTGGCCAGGACAACGCCGACCTGCGTGGGGGCAACGGCCTTGTTGTAAACAACAAAGCCGCTTTTACCTGCGCGCTTCTCCACAGGACTGGATGCCACTTTAGACTCTGCCTTGACCGTACAGGCGAAAAATGTGTCAAAAGGTACGGCTACTTTGCCGTTAGTATCAAACAGGCTCCAGTTGCCGGGTGTGCCCGGCGGCAAGGCTGCAAACATAATTCCCCCTACAAACCGTATGCACCATCTGCCTGGGCCACACGGTTGGGCAGGCTTGCCGTGATATCGCGCGCAATGCCGTCCGCATCGGTGGCTTGGGTCTGCACTGTAATTTGCTGGATCGTGGTGTTGCTATCCACCTTGCGGGAATTGTCCACCGTGCCCGCCGGGCGCTGTACATCGCCAGCGCTGACCCGGGGCGTAGCCGCAGCAGCCAACGATTGAGGCAAGGCAGCACCGCCGTTGTCATCCGCGCTGCCCTCATTGCTCCAGCCAAGAAGATTCAGCGCCCACTCGGGCAAGGCATTTTTGAGGGCATTTTTGATATATCCAACGACAGCCCGGACAATATTGACCAAGCGCTGGTAGGCGGCACCGATGGCGTCCACAGCGTCCTTGTAGCTATAAAGCTGCCCACCACTGAACACGGCTCCAAGAAGTTGGCTAAGACCGCCGAGGAGACTAAAGAGCGCTGAAAATGTGTCTTTTATTCCTTCCCATATGATCTTTAAACGAGCGGCGATTTCATGCCCTTTACCAAACTGACTCCACAATCCAGCAAGAGCAGAATCTCCACCTTCAATATAAACCACCAAATCTTCAATAATCATCGCAAGACCGCCCACAAGGGCGATGATGGGCGCGAAAGGTGCTATGGCCGCCCATGCGGCTGTGGCCATTGCCCAGAGGGAGGGGGTGACTGCCACAGCGATAACGGCGGCAATGGCAGCAAGATAGACGGTGGCCGAGGATCCGTTGTCATGGAACCACTCTACAACACTGCTCAATGTTTCGATAAAATAACCCATTGCAGGTGCAATGCCGTGCCGGACTTTATCGCGGAGGCTTTCAAACTGGTTCTGGAGGCTTTGCTTCGCCGCCTGAACTTTACGGGTAATCTCAATATCCCGTTGCGAATACGCGGCGTTTTCCTTCCCGGCCTTGACCAGCTCTTCCAGGCCTTTTCGGCCCTGAAGCAGCATATTGACGGACTTTTCATCAAAGCCGGTTTTTGCCAGCAGCGACACGGCTTTTTGCCGATCCATCTTGCCGGTGGCGTCCGCAAGCCGCAAAATGCCTTCTTCTAAAGATACCGCCCGGCCTTTGGCATCAGTAAATCTGACGCCCATACCCGTCATTACGTCCTTCAGAGGGCCGGAACCGTTTTGCGCCAGTTCCTTCATGTTGCCGTCAAGGGTGGTAAAGACATCCCCAAGGGTCGAGGCATCCGCACCCGACTCAAGGGCCGCATGCCGCCAGCCTTGCCATTCGTCAACGCCCATAGCCAGTTTCTGGCTGGTTTTGTCTATGGATTCTGCGGTGGCGATATAGTCCGTTACAACCCCTTTCAGGGTGAGCACGCCCCCAGCAATCCCCGCAAATCCGGCAATTTTGCCGATAATGCCAGAAAGGCCATTACCAAAGGTTTGTATGTCTCCGGTCGCGCCAGCCAGATCCTTGCCAGCTTTTTCCGCAGACGTGCCAACGCCGTCTATGGCCTCGGCGGCTTTGTCGGCGACATCGCTGGTTTTATCCAGCTCGCCCTGGGCATCGCGGATTTCGCTTTTGAAGCCCACAGCATTAAGCAGCAGCTTGACGACAAGTTCACGAGCGGTTGCCATGAGTGCTCCAGCAGTTGGCGTTATGGGAATCCACGGCGGCTATCTCCAGCAGCATAAATGCGTCTTCAAGGCCATACACAGTCTGCAATTCGTTCAGGCTGGCCATGCCCCGGCTGATGGGCACGGCCAGACACCCAGGAAGGTTTACGTAGTCTGCGAGTCCTGGAGGGGGGCTAGGAGTCCGGACAGGCGGGAGGCAAAGCCCCCGCCGTTGTCGAAAAAATCCAGAGACAGCTTCAACACTTCGCCGCGAAGCCGCACCAGAGTTGCAACGTCCTCAACATGATTGTCCACATTGGCCGGGCGCAGCGTGATTCTGGCGTTGGGTTTGTCCGCATCGGGCATAATTGCCACCTGGGGCAGCAGTTCATCATACAGCGGCTCGACCTTATCCCAGCTTACATTTGACAGTGCACCCAGCCCAACGGACACCAGGGCCGAGGCGCTGGACGTTTTAGAGAGATCCTTTACCGCTGCATCCATCTGACCGTTGCCACCCATGAGCACCAACAGCGCCCGGGCGGCCCACTTTTCCACCTGGCTGGCGCTCATTTCGGTAACATGGAAGCTCTTTCCGGCATCACGTCCGGATTCAATGGTAATCGTAATTTCCTTACGCATGGGGGCGACTCCTACAGGCTGCTGGGCGTCCAGCTTTCAAAGGTGATGTTATAGGCCGGAGCCTGCAAGGTTTTGGCGGCATTGGGCATGGGCTGCGCAGCCGTGAGCGCGCCGCGCAAACCCGTAAATGTTTTGCCAATGCCCGGCACGATGAACTGTGCAGAGCAGACGTACACCTCCTTGGCGGCGTCCTGATATGCCTGCCAGTCATCAAAGACCGGGCGGCTTTTACTGTCTGCGGCCAGCGTTATGGTGATTTCCTTGGGGGTGGGGGTGTAGCCAACGCTCAAGTGGCCATCCACGCCCATTTCAGCCACCACCGGGTTGACCTGGGCAGCACTGACCATCGCATCCGTGCTGTAGTTCTCAATTTTCACGGGCGAGTCATACAGGCCCGGCACCGTGATAAATAGCGAGGCATTGGCGCTGGTTATGGTCTGATTGTTCTGGTTGTCCATGATGGCTCCTTACTGGATAGCCGTGGCGGGCAATACGATTTTCTGAATGCTGCCGCCATCGGTATAGTAAAATCGGCAGTCAGGTGTGCCGCGCTGGCCCCGAACGTTTGCGCCGGGGTCCTTGACCTGCATATACCAGCCCTGGCTTTCAATGGTTTTGGAAACGTCCGTGCCGATCTCCGCCAGCAACTGCACTTTTTGTGTCTGTGAAAGCGTGATGCCAGCGCGGATGGCCCCAAAGTTCTTGAAACGGTTGATGGTATCCAGGCAGGCGGTACGCACGGCCCCGTAGCCGTCTTCGTTGTACGGCAAGGATTTCACTGCCTTGAACAGATCAAGCAGGTTAAGCTGCAAGGCATCCTTGAGGGCAATGGCGTTGATATAGGTGTCTGCCCAATCCCACTTGCCGGAGACTTGCCCGGGCTGGAAGAACTTGAACTGGGCCGAGGCCGTGGCAAAGTCCGCATAGCAGTTGTACCCGTTATCCAGCAGGGCATCATACTGCTCATCATTGCCGCAGGTTACTGCCAGCCCTTCGCCCTGCTTGAATGCTAGGGTAAGCCGCCCGTTGTACTGGTCAAAATTGATACTGGCGATGGTGCCCATGACCCAAGCGGCAAGCTGGGCGCTATTGTACACGGGAATGGTGCCGTCAAGAGCAAGCTCGGAGTCAATGCGATAACCGGCCGAGGCCTTGGAACCCTGCACCTTGGCGGCATTGTCCGTGTCCCACATGGCATAGACGAATCTTGTGTCATAGCCCGCGCACCATGTGGCCAGTTCCAGCTTGTCTTCAAGCTGCGGCTCCCACGTGGTGGAAAAGCTCACCCAGTCCCGGGCGTAGTCGAGCACGTTTTTGCAGCAAGCTGTCAGCGTCTGGGCATCAATGCCCGGAGACTGCACGGCCCCGGCCTGTTCGGTAAGGTTAAGCAGTTCGGCAAGCCCGGGGGTTTCCCCCGGGGCGGCATAGCTGACGGACGAAGCCGCGCCGGAGGTGGCGCTGCTGATCTGGAACGCCTTGGTCTGGCTGCTGTATGTAACAGTTGCCGCACCATCAAATGTGGTGGTCAGGATCTGCGCCGCCTCGCTGAAGCTGGTGACGGTCGAAAGATTAATGCCCACAAGGCTGCGGGGCGTTCCGTCAATGCTGATGGTCAATGTAGCGTTGGCAACGGCCTTGAGGGCGGCAATATCGCCGTCATACGCCGCGCCGCGCAACCAGCCGGGTGCGGCAACATCGCGCCAGGGCGCAAATAAAATCTTGCCCGGCAGATAATCCGTGTTGGTATAGCCCTTGAAATACTGCGCGGCCATTGCAGCTTCCGGCGAGGTGTCGCCAAAATAGGCGGCCACAGCGGCAGCGGACGAAAACTGTAGAACCCTGGCCGATGGGGGCAAGGAGGATTTGGTGAGCACAAGGCCTGCGAAGGTGAGGCCCTTGGTGCCGCTGTCCATGACGCGGGGTACTATTTGTACGAGCTTGTCTGCATTGACGCTCATTGTCTGCTCCTAAGCCTGCGGGTGCAGGTGCAAGTTGACGTTGTCAAAGTAATCCAGGGGCACGGTGACATTGCTGTTGGCCTGTACCTCAACGGCGATCATCCACCGGGATTCGGCCTGCTCGCTGTCGTCAGCCGCCGTAAGATCCTGAGGCTCACTGACGGAGAGTGGCGCAAAACCATAGGGAGCCAGGGCATCACAGCCCACAATGTCTTGCAGCAAGGTGGATGCTGTGCGGGACTGCTCCTCCGCATTAGGCCCCACGAAATCCAGTTGCACTCTGCGGCTTTGGGGGCGCACCACCAGGGCTTGCCCCTGAACGCCTTCTTCCGGCCCGGTATACACATGCCCAGTAGTGCCGTGCGGCGTACCGCCCGATGGCGTGATCTGCACAAAATATCTTGTGCTGGGAGTGCTGACCCGATTTGTCCAGCCCCGCAAAATGGTTACAGGGCCGAGCCACACGGTCAGCGTATCACCCAGTGCTTTTACCAGGGCAGCGTCCAGAGGATTGCCGGTTACGGTAGCCATTACGGCCCGACCTCCGGGGCTGCCTGCTGGTTTTGATTATCTGGCCATGCACCCTCATCGGGCCGGGCATCGTCCATAACCGGCGGTTGGCTGTCGCCCACGGCTGGCAGGGGGCAGACACGCAAACGGATAACGCGCACCTTGGTCCATCCGGCCCCAGGAGCGAAGTCTTCCAGCACCTGATCCACCTGCCACTCATAGCCGTCAAAATAGAGCAGATCGCCCCCGCGCTCTGTGGTGCGGTCAAGGCCATACAACGCGCCGTAAGCATAGACATCACGCCACACGCTGCTGCTGCGCGCCTGCAAAAGCCATTGCAGGGTTTTGTCCGGTACAGGCTGCACCTGCGCGGACATTTCCACGCAGGGTTGCCATACAGGACGCTGCACATAGTCCGGGCCGATAGTCTGCCCGGCACTGCGCAGCACACGTACCTTGCGGTCAGGATGCACGGAGGTAATAACCTTGCGGGTGAGTGCATGCAGGTTCATTTTTTGTTCACCTCATGGGCGATGCTGCCCACATAAGCACCAGTTTCATACAAGGGGGCATTACCCACGCGCCCGCCAGTCTTGCGCAACTTGGCCTTGACCGTAGCAGGCTTGTTCGGCGGCGTTTTCCAAGAGCGTATGGACTTCACAATGTCTGCCCGCACAACTTCGCCAAGCTGCCCCATTGCCTGCACGGGATCCATGCCTGCCATAAGCAGGTTGCCCAGTCCCTCCGTGTATTTGGAGGCGTTGGCGTCCAGGGTTTCCCCCATTGCCGGACGGGCCGGAATTTTACCAGGCACACCAAACTCGTTGGCGGCGGCGTATTCAGCCACTTTTTGCCCTTTGGCATTGGTGGCGGCCTCAAGTACCCCCACCTTCAGTTCCAAAATCCCTTCAAGGTTTTCAAGCCCGGGGATGGCATCATCAAGCCGCAAGCTACCCCCGGACATAAAAACCTCCTGCTCGCCAGGGGCGCAGCAGCTCCCATGCGGTCAGGCCGCAGGGCGTCTGCTCCCACCATCGGCTGTTGGCGCGCTGCATGAGCGCAAGCCCGGCATTAACGCTGCCCTGGGCGGCGCTGGTGACGTTGCCCACCACATCGCCCCGGGCCTGCAAGGTGACCAGATGGCACAGCACGTAAGAGAGCGCCATTGCGCGGGTATCCTCCGGTATGCGAGAGCGGTCAGTATTGCCCACCAGCAGCTCCGCCACGGGCCACTGGGCCGTCAGCAGAGAATCAGGCGTAAGCGCCTCATCGCCAAACTGGGGAAACATTGCCCGCCACTCGGCTATATTCAGGGATACCCGCGCCATTACGATTTATCCGGCGTTGTGTTCAGGCTCTTGTCGGCGCTGGCCCCGTCAACCTGCACCTGTTCAAAGCCCGTTTTGACATTGGCCTGTTCGTTCGCCTGGGCGTCACCCTTTTTGGAGGGAGCAGCAAAGATGACGGGAGAGTCTTCGGAAAACATGGACATATGCCCATAGCAGGCCTTTATTTCTTCCCACTGTTCGGCGGTGAGGGTGGTCACGCCGTAGGCGGTGCCAGGGGCCGGATTGCCATTGGCGTCAACCAGTGAGGAAAGGGCTTTGCCCTTGAGCATGACGCGCCCGCACTTAAGGTCAAAGCAGACGCCCTGGGGCATCTTGCAATACACATCAATGGTCGCAGTAATATT
>NZ_JAVESS010000035.1 GCF_034006445.1 Desulfovibrio sp.
CTGGCCGCCGGGGTGCGCTTCCGGCGGGGGCAGCATCAGCACAAGGTGGTTATCGGCAAGGATACGCGGCTTTCGGGCTATATGTTCGAATCAGCCCTCACTGCCGGTCTGTGCGCGGCGGGTATGCAGGTCATCATGACCGGGCCGCTGCCGACGCCCGCCATATCTTTTCTCACGCGCAGCATGCGGGCCGACCTTGGCGTGGTTATCTCGGCTTCGCACAATCCCTTTCACGACAACGGCATCAAGTTTTTTGACGCCGACGGCTACAAGCTGCCCGACCTGGCCGAGGACGAAATCTCCGCCATGGTGCTGGACGAGGGCTTTTCCTGGCCCTATCCCGATTGCCGTGGTGTGGGCCGGGCCTCCAAGATCGAGGACGCCGGCGGCCGGTACATCGTGTATACCAAGAGCTGTTTTCCGGCGCATCTGACGCTGTCCGGACTCCGCATTGTGGTGGACTGCGCCAACGGCGCCAGCTACAAGGTCGCTCCTCTGGCTCTGGAAGAGCTGGGGGCCGAGGTCTTTCGCATTGGCACAAGCCCTGACGGCACCAATATCAACGAGCATTGCGGCTCGCTCCATCCTGAAGTGGTGGCCGCCAAGGTTCGCGAGGTGCGGGCAGACATTGGCCTGGCGCTGGACGGTGATGCCGACCGTCTTATTGTTGTGGATGAGCGCGGCGTCATACTGGACGGCGACCAGATCATGGCCCTGTGCGCCCAGGCCATGATGGCCAGGGGCGAGTTGCCGGGCAATCTGCTGGTGGCCACAGCCATGAGCAATATGGCCCTGGAAATCTTCATGAGCGAGCACGGCGGCCGACTTTTGCGCACCAAGGTGGGCGACAGGTACGTCATGGAAGCCATGCGCCGTGAAGGAGCCATGCTCGGCGGCGAACAGTCCGGGCATCTTATTTTCCACAAGTACAGCACAACGGGCGACGGCCTGCTGGCCGCCCTGCAGATACTGCGCATCATGCGCGAAAAGGAACGCCCCCTCTCCGAACTGGCTGGCCTGCTGACGCCCTTCCCGCAAAAGCTCATCAACGTGCGGGTTGAAAAGCGCCTGCCCTTCGAGGAACGCCCGGCCATTGGCGAAGCCGTGGCACAGGTGGAGAAGGAACTGGGCGGTCGCGGCAGGGTGCTTTTGCGCTACTCCGGCACCGAGGCCCTCTGCCGTGTGATGGTGGAAGGCGAAAATGCGGACAAGGTGCGGGAATATGCCGAAGACCTGGCGCAGGTGGTTGCGCGCGAGTTGCGTTAAAGCCCATACGCGTCGATAAATTTTCCTGACACGTTAGGCGCGTCCGTTGCGGCGCGTATCCCAATGATCCGTGCCGCTGCACCTGGGTTATTGCATCCGTTTCGATTTTGACAGAATATATAGCTAGCTAAACAAACAGCGGAGGCGCGCATGAAGGATATTCGCAAGGTTATTATTCCCGTAGCCGGATGGGGCACGCGTTCATTGCCCGCGACCAAGAATATTCCCAAGGAAATGCTGCCCATCTATAACAAGCCTGTCATCCAGTATGTGGTTGAGGAGGCTCAGAAAGCCAATATCCAGGATGTGATCTTTGTAACCAACCGCGACAAGAGCGTTATTGAAGACCATTTTGACTACAACCTGCAGTTGGAATCAGTGCTGGAACGCGCCGGAAAGCTGGACAAGCTTGCCGAAGTGCGCCAAGTGGCTGAGATGGTCAACATCATGTCCGTGCGCCAGAAAAAGCAGCTTGGCCTCGGCCATGCGGTGCTCTGCGCGCGCGAGCTTGTGCGTGATGACCCCTTTGCCGTCATGGTGGGCGACGACCTCATGTTTGGCGGCGTGCCCGGCATTGCGCAGCTTATCGAAGTGGCCATGGCGGAAAAAATGCCTGTCATCGGCGTGATGGAAGTGCCGTGGGAAAAGGTCAGCCGCTACGGCATTATCGACGGTGATGAAGTGGCCCCCGGCGTGTTCAGGATCAAAAACATGGTGGAAAAACCCACCAGAGAAAAAGCGCCTTCACGCATGGCCATTGTGGGACGCTACGTGCTGACGCCCGATATTTTTGACTATCTTGAAAAAGTTACCCCCGGTCATGGCGGTGAAATTCAGCTGACCGACGCCCTTCAGGCTCTGGCTCAGGACAAGGGCATGATGGCGGTGCGCATGTCCGGCATGCGCTTTGACGCGGGCGACTGGGCAGAATTTTTGACGGCCAATATTTATTTTGCCCTTCAGGATGAAGAATTGCGCTACGATTTGCTGAATTTGCTCAAGAATTTTGTGCAATTTCACTAGGGTAGTTTTATTGGAGTTGTTTTGTGGGGGAGGAGACCCTTTTGCAAAAGGGTCCCTCCCCCACGCCCCCACCCCCTAAAACTCTTGTTGTGGTGTACTATAGCTCCAGAGCGGTTCGAAATTGAAAGGCTCTGGTGGGTGCATGCAGCCCGCAGCCCGCAGGCTGCCCCGGCAAACAATCGTCTCTTTGGGAGGCACTGATTAAAGAGCCTCTTGGAAACGCGCAGTTGTTTCGTTGGCAAGGCGCGAACTTTTTTTGAAGCAGGAGTGGACTCTTCCGTCCTCGACTGTTGCAAAAAAAGTGAAGCAACGCCGCCAAACGGAATAACTGCGCGTTTCCTTTGGTATTCTCCCCTGACCGTAGCTTTGCGGCCGGGGGAGGCTTGCTTTCCCCCCGGTATTGGTTAACTCTGCCCCACATGTACGCCAGCATCGCTCTTCTGAGTCCACCCTACGCCACCTTGAGCTACGCTCTGCCGCCGGAATTTCCCCAAGATTTCTGGCGGCCCGGCCTGCGTGTGGCCATACCCCTTGGGCGCGGCGAAAAGGCCGCCCTGCGCGCGGGGGTGGTGCTTGAAACCAGCGACAGTCTTGATTTGCCTGCAGGCGTGGCCTGCAAGAGCGTTTGCTGGCCCCTGGAGGAGCAGCCCCTGCTCACGGCCGATCTCCTGGCTCTTGCCCAGGATCTCGCCCTTCGGCAGGCCTTGAGCACCGGAAATATCCTTGGTCATGCACTGCCGCAGGGCCTGCGTCTCACGCGGGTACGGCTGCGGCTTCTGCACGAAAAGGGCGCGGCATCATGGCCGCTGGCCCGCATCCGTGGGGCGGATGAAGCCACGCGGCGCGAGCTTGCGCAGGCTTTGGCCCAGGGCGCGGCACGACTGCTGCCCCCGGGATCAGACGCTGCCAGCGAAGAATTTTGCGTCCTGCGCGTGGATCCGCCCTGGCCCGTGCGCCCTTCGGCGTCTCGGCAGATTGAGGTGCTGGAATATCTGCTTGAGCACGGGGCCGTGAGCCGCCGCAACCTTACCCGCGCCCTGGGCCAGGGCGTAGGCGCGCCCTTGCAGTCGCTGTTGACCGCAGGGCACGTTGCGCTGACGCGGCAGGACGCCGAAGATGAAGTGGAAGCCGTGGAGCAGAGCCTTTTGCCGCCTCCCCCCGTCCCCTTTACCCTCAATGACGATCAGGCGGCTGCCCTGAGCGACATGACAGCCGCTCTTGAGGCTGCCCAGAGGGAAAAAAAGGCGGCGTCGCGTCTGCTCTATGGCGTGACCGGCAGCGGCAAGACAGCCGTGTATCTTGATCTCGCCCGCGCGTGCCTTGCGGCGGGCAAAAGCGTGCTCCTGCTCGCGCCGGAAGTGGCGCTGGCCTACAAGCTGCGGCGTGACGCCAGTTGCGCCTTGCCGGACGTTCCGCTTTTTTTCCATCACGGCTATCAGTCCCCGGCCCGGCGTGAGGCGACGTACAGGCAGCTGGCGGCCCGTCAGGAACCCTGCCTTGTGGTGGGCACGCGCTCGGCCCTGTTTTTGCCTGTGCCGCATCTCGCCTGCGTGGTGCTGGATGAGGAGCATGACGCGTCCTTCAAGCAGGACGAGAGTCTGGCCTACCAGGCCAAGGAAGTGGCCTGGTTCCGCATGGCCCAGGCCCACGGCCTGCTGGTGCTGGGATCGGCCACGCCCGATCTGAAAACATTTCATGCAGCGGAAAGCGGCTTGCTGCCCGTGCTGCGCCTGCCCCGGCGCGTGGGCGGGCGCGACCTGCCCCCCGTTGAACTGGTGGACATCAGTCTGCTTTCACCCGCCGCCACGGCAGAGGGCGGACTTCTGGCCCCGCAAAGCGAGCAGGCCCTGCAGGCGGCCATCAGCAGGGGAGAGCAGGCTGTGGTTCTGCTCAACCGCCGTGGCTATGCCCCGCTCATGTACTGTCTTGACTGCGGGCGCACACTGCGCTGCCCGCACTGCGAAATAGGGCTGACCTACCATAAGGGACGCGAAAAGCTGGTCTGCCACTATTGTGGCTACTCCCGGCCATTTCCGTCTCCCTGCCCGGAGTGCAAGGGTATGAATTTTCTGCCCATGGGCGAGGGTACAGAGCGCCTGGCCGAACGTCTGAGCGTGCTGGCAGGCGGGCCTGTGCTGCGCCTGGACAGGGACAGCACGCGGCGTCCGGGGCGGATGGAAGAGATTCTGGCGGCCTTCGCCCGGCAGGAATCCCCCATTCTTGTGGGCACGCAGATGCTTTCCAAGGGGCACCACTTTCCCAACGTGACCCTGGCGGTGATCGCGGACGGCGACCTCGGGCTCAACCTGCCCGACTACCGCGCGGCAGAGCGCACGTTCCAGTTGCTGGTGCAGTCGTCCGGCAGGGCGGGGCGGGGCGACAAGGCCGGACAGGTGCTTATCCAGACGCGCGACGTGAACCATTATTGCTGGCAATATGTGCGCGAGGCCGATTATGAGGGATTTTACGCCGCTGAACTGGCCCGACGCAAACTTCGGAAGTATCCGCCCTTTGTGCGCCTGGCGCTCATCCGTATTTCCCACGCGGTGGAGGACAGCGGCGGCGCGGCTGCCCTGAGCGATCTGGCCGCCGCCATGCGCGGCCGGGCGGCGGAGCTTGGCCTGCAGCTGCTGGGGCCCGCCCCTGCGCCGCTGGCCTTGTTGCGGGGCCGCCGCCGGTATTCCTGCCTTGTGAAAGGGCAGGATTGGCAGGCCATACGCGCCCTGTATTTTTTTGCCTCAACACAAAAATCTACCAAAAACCTACGACTTTTTCTTGACCTTGATCCTGTAAATATGTTGTGAATGGCAATTGCATTTTGCAGGCTGTTAGTGGGGCTGGCCGTCTTCCCGCACCGGGAACCAGGACGGTCATTTATCCAGTGTTGTCCGTGCCCGTCTGAGGGCAATTCAAACCGTTCGCGAGAATGGCTTGTCTGGCGGCGTCTGGTGTTTTCTTGAGTACAGGCCGGTACGGCTCAAGGTCATGGGGGGGGAGGATGAAGGTTTTTCGTGCATTGGCGCTGGTGATGGCGCTGGTTTTCTGCTGTTCGGCCACTGTCCGGGCCGAGGGTTTCGCGCTCAATGAATGGAGCGCGCGTGGCGTGTCCCTTGCTGGCGGCCTCGTAGGGCGCGCCGACGATGTTTCCACCCTCGCCTACAATGCGGCGGGCATAACCCAGGTGCCCGGCACCCATGTTATGGGCGGCCTTGCCGTCATCGCGCCCATGGGCACCATTGTGGCCGATATGAGCACAGGCGGAACAAAGTATACCTCTACCAAGCCCGATGTGTGGCTGGCCCCGCATGGTTTTGTCAGCCACCAGCTGAATGACAATGTCTGGCTGGGTTTTGCCTCATTCAGCCGTTTTGGCCTGGGCAACTCCTTCGACAGCAATTGGACCGGCAAATACAATATGTATGACATCGGCCTGAAAACCATGTCCTTTGTTCCCACCCTGGCCTATAAGGTCAACGATACGCTTTCCCTGTCCGTGGGCGCTGAAGTCATGAACGCCCATGTTTACAGGGGCAGCAAGATTCCCACCAGAACCTCGTCCACCACAATGCCCTTTGACAACGACCTGCAACTTGAAGGCAGCGGCTGGGGGGTTGGCGCACACCTTGGCATGCACATGCGCTTCAATGACCAGTGGTCCATGGGCCTGTCGTACAAGAGCCAGGTTACGCTCAATCTTTTTGGCGACGTGGATTTTGGCTATGAGGGCGACAGCCTGCTTACCCGAGCAGGCACTCTGCCCGTGGCCCGGGACCGCAGCGCCAACGCCACCTTGCAGCTGCCCGACTCCATTGCCTGGGGTCTTTCATACAAGCCGCTTGAAAATTTGAGTTTTGAAGTGGGCACTGTCTTTACCCGCTGGTCTACGTATAATGCCCTGAACATCAACATGGGCAACGACTATTCTTCGGTCAACAACAAGGAATGGCGCGACGGCTGGAACTTCAACGGCAGCGTCGAGTACAAGCCTCTGGACTGGTGGAGCCTGCGCGCCGGCGTCGCCTATGAAACCCCGGTGGTCAACGAAAATTACAGCGACTACATGATGCCCACCAACGGGCGTACCACCATGAGCCTTGGCACCGGCGTCACCTGGAACAACTGGACCATTGACCTGGCCTATGCCCATTTGTGGATATACCCTGTGGACTATGACACTACGAGTTCCTCCGGCATCCGTGGCTCCAACCAGATCAAGGGCGGGCACTCTGAAAATGTGCAGGCCAATATTTACATGTTCTCGGTGGGATATACCTTCTAAACGTACATTTTTTCCAAGGCTTTGATGTGGCCCTGAAAGGCCGCATCAGGTTCATCATGGATGCCCCGAACTGACGTTGTCAGACCGGGGCATTCTTTTTTGGGGCTTTACTCAATCGCCATAGTCGTGTGAAACTGTGGCAAAATGCCTTTGCGATATGGTCTCAAAGGTTGAAGGTCATTTTGGCGCAATCCCACGCTTTATATGATGGATAGCGCTGGCGGCCACGCGTAACCCGAAAAAAAAGGATGGTTTGCCATGAGAAAGCACGTAAAAGCCAATGTCAGCTGGGTTGGCTATATAGACTGGGAACTAAAGCATTTTCACGGAGACGAATACTCCATCATCAATGGCTCAAGTCAGAACGCCTATCTGGTTGAAGAAGAAAAAACCGTGCTTATTGATACGGTATGGGCACCGCATCGCTTTGAGTTTATTGAAAATCTCAAATCAGAAATTGACCTCGCAAAACTGGATTACGTGGTGGCCAATCACGGTGAAGTGGACCATTCCGGCGCGCTGACAGAGCTTATGAAGGCGCGGCCGGATTTGCCCATTTACTGCACTGCCAATGCCGTCAAAAGCCTTGAGGGGCAATATGGAAAGCACGGCTGGAACTTTAACGTGGTAAAAACCGGCGACACCCTTGATATAGGCAATGGCAAAAAGCTCGTATTCGTCGAAATGCGCATGCTGCACTGGCCTGACAGCATGGCGACCTATCTTACTGGCGACAATATCCTTTTTTCCAACGACGCCTTTGGGCAGCACTTTGCCGTTGAAGGTCTTTTTAACGACAAGGCCGATCAATGCCTGCTTGAAAAAGAGGCAATGAAATACTATGCCAATATCCTGAATCCTTTTTCTACCTTTGTAGCTAAAAAACTTGAAGAAATTGGCAGCCTGAACATTCCCATAGACATGATAGCCCCAAGCCACGGCGTCATCTGGCGCGACAATCCCATGCAGATTGTAAAAAAATACGCGCAGTGGGCGCAGGACTACCAGGAAGACCAGCTGACCATTGTTTACGACACCATGTGGGAGGGCACCACGCGGCTTGCGCACGCCATTGCGGAGCAGGCCGGAAGGCTCAGCCCCGATACAGAGGTCAAGGTCTTCAACATCTCCAAAACAGACAAGAATGAAATCATGACCGAGGTGCTCAAGTCCCGTGCCATAGCCGTGGGGTCCCCAACGGTCAGCAGCACCATTTTGTCCAGCGTGGCTGGCTGGTTGCACTTCCTGGCGTCATTGAAGTTCAAAAATAAGAAGGCCGCAGTGTTCGGCTGTTATGGCTGGAGCGGCGAGGGCAACAAGGTGCTGCGTGAAGAACTCACCAAGGCGGGTTTTCAGGTTGTGGACGAAAACATTCGTTCTCAATGGAACCCGGAAAAAGAAGATCTTGATAAAAGCGAAGCCATAGTACGGGCATTGCTGACATAGGGACTGTTTCTAAATAATTCTTTTGTCCAATTGGCTGCGTCAAAAGGCCATTTTTTACTCTCGTCATGTACCGCAAAAGTACACTCCTTTCGTAAAAAAGCCTTTTTCCTTGCCCTTGGCGCAAAATCATTAATTTCGAAACAGCCCCTGGAGCCCTTTAACTTTCAACTAGAGCCCTTTAACTTTCAAGAAATGTAAATGCTCCAGGGCTGCACGAAGGTGCAGCCCTGGAGCAATGTCCCCTTTTTTCAAAGGTAAAAGGCTTCAACGCGCTCAGGGGCGTACCAGTATCTTGATATGCTGGTCCTTGTTGTTGATGAGCTCCAGAAAGCCTTTATCGAGAATGTCCTTAAGCTCAATCTTGCCGGTAATGAGATTTTCAGCCCTGATGATGCCCTTGGCCATGAGAGCGGCCAGGCCCTTGAAGTCGTCCAGCGTGTAGGCCAGGGTGCCCATGACGCGCTTGTCGGTGCCGCTGAGGCTGAAAAAGTTGAAGGAGCTGGGTTCTTCAAAAATGCCCACAATAATGGCCAGCCCCGTGTTGCGAAGAACGTCGATGGCCAGGGGGCCGGTCATCTTGTTGCCGATGCACTCAAAGGATACGTCCGCGCCTGATCCCCCGGTGAGTTCCTTGATGGCGGCCACCGGGTCGCATTCCTTGGGATTGATGATGACGTCCGCCCCGCATTCCCTGGCTTTTTCAATGCGCGCCTTGGACATTTCCACCACAATGATCTTGCCCGCGCCTGCGGCTCTGACGGCCATAATGGTGCCAAGGCCGATGGTGCCCGCGCCGAGCACAACCACGTTAAGCCCCAA
>NZ_JAVESS010000036.1 GCF_034006445.1 Desulfovibrio sp.
AGCCGCCGGGATGTCTGTGACGGCCCTGATCTCCGAGGAAGACGTGGCCTGCTCCAGGATCTTGCCCGCGCGTGCGGCTTCCTGCTGTTTCATGGCCAGACTTTCCAGCGCCGAAACGGCAAAGGACAGCTGGGAGGCTTCCATGCCGCTCTTGGCTCCGATCAGACTATCCAGTACCTTCTTGCGGCCCAAAATGGTGTTGACCCGAATGTCGCTTTCTGCCCTGGCAATCTCTTCGCGCTTCTCGCGCCATCCGTACTTGTCCGCCCACGCCTTAAGCGTCGTGGCCGAAACTCCAGTCAGTTCGGCCACGCGGTCAAAAGAGAAGCGGTCAACGCAGTAAAGCTCCTGCGCCTGCCAGACGGTTTCAGGTGGATGTTCCTTGCCCATATGCTTACCCGTCCAGTTCGCGCGTGAGGATGGCGATCTTGCGATCCAGGCCCGCCAGCTCGTCAAGCTTCTCCTTCATGGATAGCGCCAGGCTCAGGACGTGATCACCGTCGACCTCATGCGCTTCGTTCACCACTGGCAGGGCCGCGCGGATGGAATCCCGCAACGCCTGGACCTCGGCAGCCACCAGCTTGCGTCTGGACCGTAGGTCCTCACGATGTCCAATATTCTCGCGTCGTTCACTCATTTCGTTCGCGCCTCCACGATTGTGATGAGCCGCTCAACGGCCCGCGTGTTGTTGATCACCAAGGTCTGCAGGGCATCCGCCATGCGCTCGTAATCTTTCACCAGCTCCACGTTGTCGTTGTAGAACCTCACGGCCTCGGCGTGCTCCTTACCGAGTTCTTTACAGACTGACTGTGTATCCACGCGGTAGGCCTCCAGGATCTTGCTCGTGTTGTTCCGGTACGCGTCCAGGATGCGTGTGGTATCGGTGCGGAACTCTTGCTGCATCATCGCCATGCGCGTGTTCCGGATGTGATCAAGTACCAGTACGGTCACAAGCACCATGGCCGGTGCGGCCAGGGCCAGGGCAACAAGCCCGGGTACGCCCAGGCCGGAAAGAACAGCAGCGATGGTCTGCATTGCGCTGATCAAGGTCTGGATTTCTTGGGGGTTCATTCACGCTCCTTGTCACGATAAATGAGATTTACGGTCCTGCTCTTCCTGACACGCTGCACACAGCCTGCATCCTGGAACCGCCTGCCGCCTGCGCTCCGGGATATCTCCGTCGCATTCGGCGCATTTGAAAAAGCTGGTGAACCCTGGATTTCCAACTGTTCCGACATTTCCCAAAGCCTCGGCTTGAAACAGTCGTTCCGGTTTCTGGGCCATATCCGCTTCGTCACTCACTGGCCGCTCCCTGTCTGGGCCCGGTAGCAGTCAATGGCCGCTTCCAGCCCTTGGATGTAGGCCCGATACACGTCATCGCGTTCCAGGACGGCCTCGACATTCACCGGATGGTCGAACGGCAGGCCGCCATTTATGAGCGGCAGATCGGGACGCTCCGGACACGGGCACTCTTCCATCCGCACAATCTCAGGGGCAGGCGGAACCTGAATCTGCCGCGCAGCACAGCCACTACCAAGGGCGATTGAGACGATCAGCAGCACGCTTGCGTGTCGCATCATCCACCACCTCCATGGTTTCTGTGGCCGCCCGAATCCGAGGCTTGGCCACCGACAAAATTTGTTTGCGGGCATGGCTGTCTGCCCGGGCCTGCCCCTCACGAGCCAGCGCAGCCTGGGCCGTGGCTCGTACACTGGCCGTTGCGGCCTGCGCCAGCTTGGCCACGTCCGCCCAGCGTGCGGCTTCGGCCAGGGCTGTGACCAGCGCGGCGCGGGTGGCATTATGTGCTGCCTGTTCTGCCTGAATCTCACGTGCGGCATCAGCCCGGACGGCATCAAGGCGCAGACCTTGGACGTAGGCCCATGCAAAACTGGCCAGCAGCAGGGCCGTGAGCCCCGCCACAAGCCAGGTCTTTTTACCCCAGACCCACGAGGCCAGCGTCAAAGCCTTACTGAGCATCACAGCCTCCAGGGCCCCAGCCAGCGGCGCGGTACATCGGCGTCAAGGTGTGCAGTATCCGTGTCGGATAGGAGCGATTTTCGCGGAAGTTGGCGGGCGAGCGGCCACTGTTGACAATGGCCACATGCGACCAGACACGCGGATCCAGACCTTGGGCATCGGCCAAAGACTGATCACGCTGCAGCCAGCCGAGGCCGCCATTGTATGAAGAGAGCGTCATCGCCCAACGGTCACAGTCCGAGTATGCCACGCGGATCCGCTTCCAGAGCCAGCGGTCGTAAATGACCATCGCCCGGATCGACCAGGACGGCGAAAAAGGCAGCGGCTTCCCGGTTTCCGGGGCAACCTCCGGCAACCACCGGGCCGTCCTGGGCATGAACTGGGCAAGCCCCTGAGCCCCGGCGGGAGACACCGCCTGTTCGTTCCACCGGGATTCTTGATGGATCTGGGCTGCGAAGGTGGCTACGGGGGCGTCCAGGCCCCAGACCATGCGGGCTTCTCGGATCAGAAGGTCTCGATGCTGCTGGGCTTGAGGTGGGATGGCGGGGCCTGCCATTGCCCATGTTGCCCAGACCAAGAGCCAGACAGCAACGCAAATCAGAAGCACCACGGCCAACCGCCAGTTCACAACCCCATCCCCACGGCCAACATACCCATGACAAACGCCAGCACTGCGCAAATCAGGCATGTGCAAAAGATGCCCTCATAGCCGTCGGCCACTTCGAAGTCCGCCTTGCCGTCGACATCGGCGTCAGGATCGCTGCGCCAGTCTTTGACCAGGTAGCGCGACGGGTTGGCGTAAGGCACCAGGGCAAGCCAAACGCAGCAACCGGCTAGACCGCCAAGTGGCGCGAGCAGCAGCTTATAGGCCACGACAGGGATCTGTTGAGGGCTGGCAACCAGCAGCGCAATGAAGAGAATCGCGACCAGGACAAAGCAGTACACGATCTGAAACTTCGTCCTGCCCAGGAGCTTTTCGACGCCCTGAACAGCGCCGCCCAGAATCTTTCGGAACATAACGCCTCCGGATTTTTTATTACCCCGCCGGGACCTTCCCGGCTGGGCGTCTCAAAGAAGATGTGGTCGCTGGCTAAACGACCTGTTCAGGGGGCAGAATGTGGGTAATTAGAGGTATGGGCAGGAGGTGATGCGTATGGTGCGGTGTCTTTTAGACTAGTTTAGACGTTGGAATTAGGGCAATAAAAAAGCCCCGCGTAGGGGCTGTGTAGGGTTCTTATTCCGTTTTCTTTTTATTCGCTCGCTCGCGCCTGGGGAAATAGGTTTCAAGCGGGATTGTCGGCTCTTCATGCATGAATTTGCTAGGTTGAGACAGAGGGCTGACATTAGGCGGAGTATCGAGGCGGTGCATTCGAATCTCCCAGCCTCCATCTGCCTTGACTTCTATCGCATACTTTCCCGTTTTTCGGAAATCAGCGAAGACGGTTTCGCCTTTCGATCCGATGAAATTTGCCATGTGGACATCATCGAGAATGTTGCCCGTGAGGAAGTGCGCGGTCACGATGCAATTGCTCTGCCCATCGTGCCACACAGTTGCTTGGTATTTTCCAGCTTCAACGTGGACTAATTGTACACTCGTACCGCGTCCGCTACACAGCGCGCCCTTCGATGCTGAATAAGCTGGTGCCGAGATAACAAACATTAGAGCCATGAGCATTAAAGCGCTTTTCATGTATCACCTCGTTTTGTAAAAGAGAAAGCTTTATAGCCTGCAACGCAATATCATTTCAAGCAAATTTCATGGCTCAAACACACGGTGCCCGATCACTCGTCAAAATCCTCCATGGCCGAGGCTACATCCGCCGCCCTCACCCGCACCGGCTTTTCGCGCAAGGCCACCAGCTTGCCTTCGGCCACCATGTTGTAGATCTGGCGCTCGCTCACGTTCAGGCAGTATGCCGCTTCATCAACCCGCAACGTGTGACGCTTGGAGACCAGCTCCTGGGGCGACAGCATGAATGGCTCATCGACTGGTGGGTAGTTGATCGGCAGGATCGGCGGGAAGCCTGAAGGCCGCACCAGGCTGCAAGCACGCTCACACGAGATGCAACAAAAAATGTCGCCCCGTGTGAACCAGTAGGGGCGCTTATGCGGTTTGTCGTTGACGTGCGGGCAACTCAGCCGGTCATAGACCTCCGGCTTTGGCTCGGCGTCATACGGACGCCAGCCGTCATTTACCAGCCGGACCACGTGTTTGATCAAATTCTTGGACATAGCTCACCTCGTTTTTGCCAGAAACTCCTGTACTGCTTGGGCCTCCCGACCCGTCTGGATGCGACATCCTCGGCAGCCCCTGCGATCCGGACGGCGGCACTTGGCGCATTTGGCCGCCAGGAGCACCTCGGCCAGCTCCTCGACATCCGGCAGCTGCCACGGGGCCTGCGCCTCTGTTTCCGAGACACCTTCAAGCGCCGTCCTGATGATTGCCATCTGCCGGACCATGTTGCCCGGGTAGCGGTCGCCAAGCACCTGGTAGACCGTTGACCTGGTCAGTTCCGGATTGCGCTTCAGAAACGCATGAATCGATCCGTGCCGGGCCACCACGGCCTGGCGCAATGCATGTCCTGGGGCGTCACTCATTCACGCCCACCTGTTTCAGGTCGAAGGCATGCTCGCGCTTCTGCAGGTCAGACAGCAGGGCGGAAATCTTCTTTTCGTCATGCAACCATGCGAAAGACTCGACGCCGAACCCACGTTTCACCCTGGTCTCCAGGCTGCTCATAGAGTAGCCAAGCTTCTTCCAGATGGCCAAGATGGCCCGCTTCTGGTCGGCGTGGCGGTCACCGTCCTTGACTTCAATCCAATCCGGACGGGCCTTGGCCGTGACCTTCGTGTTGCTGTGGGTCTTGCCCGGAGTGGTGAAGACAGCTCCCATCTCCGCCAGGATCTGCACCAGGCTTGAGAGTTGGGCGAAGCTCAGCTTGGAGGCACTGGCTACCCGAAATTTATTGTGCAGCAGCTCGCGGTAGGCCTCTTCGGTCATGTCCGGGAGCTGCTTTCTGGCGATGGCGATCTTGGCGTATAGGGGCTTGCGGTCAGCGGCCATGTGGATCCTCTCTGAATGCGTTATGTTCTAGTGGCTGCTCATCAGGCCTGGGCCACCACGCCCGGGCGACCTCCAGCAGGAGGTTTCGCTTATCGTCTACTTGCCGTCCCATACTCCTCAAGTGGCATGTCTTGACCCTTGCGGACTGTGACCCAGCACTCCGGACAGCGTCTCCAGTAGCCTGCTGGCAGCGGTTCGCCGCAATCTACGCAGTATCGCCCCGTGGGCTGCTCTGAGCGCAAAGACAGCCGCTCAGGGCGAGGCGAGCGCTTCAGCTTTGCAACAGACCTGGTGTTTGATTTCTTCGCCATTATCTCGGCCCTGACCTGTTCGACCCACGCCATGGTTGGCTCAAATTC
>NZ_JAVESS010000037.1 GCF_034006445.1 Desulfovibrio sp.
TCAGCGTGGGCGGCAAAACCAAGTTCGCCTGTGTGGACGGCCCCGAATTTGACGGACATGAAGTGGACTTTCCTGAACTGCGCCGCCGTCTGGCCGCCTATCGTGAACAGGAAAAAGTCTCCATCGATGACTATCAGAGGACTGCTCATGGAAACTAAGACCCCCAAAAAGCCCGTAGCCCCCAGGGTGGATATGCCCTGTCAGCCTGCCGAAGTGCGCCGCGCCAATTTTGACGAAGTGGCCCTGGGCTACACCAAAGAGATGGCCATTGAAGAGGCCACACGCTGCCTACAGTGTAAAAAACCCCTCTGCGTCAGCGGCTGCCCGGTGGAAGTGCCCATCCGCGACTTTATCCGCGAAGTGGCGGTTGGCAATATGGACGCCGCCTACCGCATCATCAAAAGCACCAACAGCCTGCCCGCCGTCTGCGGCCGCGTATGCCCGCAGGAACATCAGTGCGAGGGCAAATGCGTTCTCAGGGCCAAGGGCCAGCCTGTGGCCATCGGCCGCCTTGAACGCTTTGTGGCCGATACCTATATCGCCACCTCGGCCTGCGAGCAGGTCACCGGCACCAACTCCTGCGCCCTGCCGCGCGGCGACCTCAAGGTTGCCTGCATCGGCTCCGGCCCGTCCTCCCTCACCTGTGCGGGCGTCTGCGCCGCTGCGGGCATCAAGGTTGACGTGTACGAAGCCCTGCACGAGCCGGGCGGCGTGCTTATTTACGGCATCCCCGCCTTCCGTCTGCCCAAGAACGTGGTCGCCACCGAAATTGACGGCCTGCGCCTGGCTGGCGTTGACTTTCACCTCAACTCCGTTGGCGGCCGTACCGTCGAGGTGGAAGAACTGCTTGAAACCCACCATGCCGTCTTTATCGGCGTGGGCGCGGGCCTGCCAATGTTTTTGGGCGTCCCCGGCGAAAACCTGGTGGGCGTGTTCTCGGCCAACGAGTACCTCACCCGCGTGAACCTTGGCCGGGCCTACGACTTTCCCAATCAGGACACCCCGGCCTTTCCGGGCAAGAACGTCACTGTCTTCGGCGCTGGCAACGTGGCCATGGATGCGGCCCGCACTGCCCTGCGCATGGGGGCTGAAAGCGTGCATATCGTCTACCGCCGCACCAGGGCTGAAATGCCCGCCCGCCTTGAAGAGCTGGAACACGCCGAGGAAGAGGGCGTGCAGTTCGCCATGCTTTCGGCGCCGCTGCGCTTTAACGGCAATGCCGAAATGCGCCTTACTTCCGTTACCCTGCAAAAAATGGAACTGGGCGAGCCAGATGCCTCCGGCCGTCGCCGCCCCGTGGCCATTGAGGGCGAAGTGTTCGACCTGCCCACAGACCTTGCCGTCGTGGCGCTGGGTACACGTTCCAACCCCATTCTTCTGGACGCCACCCCCAAGCTCAAGCAGAACAAGTGGGGCTACATCGAGGTCAATGAAGAAACGGGCGAAACGTCCATACCCAATGTCTTTGCCGGGGGCGACATCGTCACCGGCGCGGCCACCGTCATCCTTGCCATGGGTGCGGGGCGCAAGGCCGGTCAGGAAATCGTACGGCGCTTGCTGAAATAAGATACAGTCATAGCTGATTGTTGCCATACGGGTGCGAAAGTTTGCCAGGCGAACTTTCGCACCCTTTTTTTCGAACCGCACATTGCGAGCCTTGCTGCCGCCGTAAACCCCGTACCGACATGCGCCTGCTGCCGCAAAGGCCCTGCCGTGCCCGCATGCTGCAAGGCTGGCACGCCGCGTGGGGCTGACGCTGTGCATTGCCGCCCTGTGCGATTGTCGCGCGGGACTGGCGCACGGGGTTGGCCAAGGAACTGACGCACGGGCGCTTCACTTGCAGGACTGGCGCTGCACAACCAGCGTTGCAAGCCTGCCACTGCGGGCTGGCACTGCGGGCTGGCACTGCGGGCGGACGTCGCAAGGCTCCCGTACCTGCCGCATCTTGCCAGCCGGACTTTTACGGTTCATACTGACAGCACACAGCAACCTTCCTCCCGCCACGGGAGGCCGGGACTCCCCGGACACCCAGGAAAACCACCGCATGATTCTCGCAGACCTGCACACCCACACCAAGTATTCTCACGGCGGCAACAGCCCGGCCGAAATGTACGCGGCCGCTCAGGCCAGGGGGCTTGAGATCATTGGCTTTACCGAGCACTCGCCACGTCCCCTGGGTTTTGACTATACCAATGAATACAGGGACAAACTGACGCGCCACCTGCCGGACTATGCCCGCGAAGTTCTGGAAATCAAGGCCGCCAATGCGCACGGCCCCTGCCGGGTGCTTTTTGGCATGGAAATGGACTGGCTTGATGGCCAGCTGGACTTTACCCGCGCGTCCAGTACGGCCTATGATTTTGACTACCTGCTGGGCAGCGTGCACTTCATCGGCCAATGGGGCTTTGACGATGGCGCGCAACCGTGGAAGGACATGTCGCAGGAAGAATGCGAAACCCAGTACACCCGCTATTTTGAAGCCTGGGAACGCATGCTGGCCTCCGGCCTTTTCAACATTGCCGCGCACCCGGATCTCATCAAAATTTTCTCCGTCGAGCAGTTTCACGTCTGGCTGGCAAAAGAAGAAAGTCTGGCCCTTGTGCGAAGGGGGCTTGCGGCCTTGCGGCACTCCGGCATGAGCATGGAAGTTTCCTCGGCCGGTCTGCGCAAAGCCTGCCGCGAAATCTATCCCGCGCCGCCCATCATGGTCATGGCCGCAGAAATGGGCCTGCCCATAAGCTTCGCTTCGGACGCGCACGTGACGGACGATGTAGGCTACGGCTTTGCCCGGCTGGCCTCCTATGCCCGCGCCTTCGGTTTCAGGGAATACACCGTGTTTGACCGTGGGCAGCGCAGCGTCTACCCCATTTAGGGCATGGCGACTTTCCAGTGCCCTGAGCGAGGCCCTGGCCGAGTCTCTGGCCGGAACTCTGGCCGGAACTCTGGCAGAAACTCTGGCCGGAACTCTGGCAGGAACTCTGGCAGGCGCACCACGGCGGCAGCCCGGCCCAGAAGCCGCCATTCTGTCCTCGGCAGCACGTTCTCGAACCTTTCCGCATTACGTTGAAGACCTGTAGCAGGGATGACATATGTTTGAACCAATTGTAACCATCAGGGATCTGAGTCTTTTTCTGCCCGGCGATGTCAGCCAGCGGCGCGTTTTGCACCACATAGACTGGCAGGTTGCGCGTGGCCGCCACTGCGCCCTGCTTGGGCCCAACGGCTCCGGCAAGTCCACCCTGCTGCGCCTGCTGCGCGGCGAGCTTTGGCCTTCCAAGGGCCACATCTGGTGGCACACGGCCGAAGGCCGTGAACAGTCTCCCCTGGCCGGACGCGCCATGACGGCCCTTGTGTCCCCCAGCCAGCAAGAAAACTACCAGCGCCAGGCGTGGGATCTGACAGGTCTTGACCTGCTGCTCACAGGGTTTGACGATACGCCTCTGGTCTATTCCGACGGCGGCGCTCAGGCTCTCGCCCGCCGCGAAGCGGCCGTACGGATGGCGAGCCGCCTTGAGGCGGAGGGCCTCCTGGATCGCGTCATGCACACCCTTTCGCAAGGCCAGTTGCGCCTGCTGCTTCTTGGCAGAGCCCTGTTGCGGGCCCCGGCCCTGCTCTTGCTTGACGAATGCACCGACGGGCTGGACGCCCGCTACCGCGAAATCTTCTTTGACGTGCTTGAAGAGCACGCCGCGCGCTGCACCGTCATTATGACCGCGCACCGCCCCGGCCAGATACCCGACTGGTGCGAGGAACGCCACTATGTCAGTGACGGCAGGCTGTATTCCGTCCCGCCGAGCCAGACAGGGCAGGAAGCCTCGGAGGCCGAAGAAACTGACGCTGTGCAGGAAAAGGGGCTTACCATCACGGACGATGAAGCCGGACAGGTTGAGGCGGTGCGTCCCCTGCTGAACCTTGAAAACGTCACCGTTTTCATCGACAGACAGGAAGTGCTGCACAACGTCACCTGGAGCATGCATCAAGGGGAGCATTGGCGCATCAGCGGAGCCAACGGCTCAGGCAAATCCACCCTGCTGCGGCTGCTGGCCGGAGACGAGTTCGCGGCCGCCGGGGGCACGCTGGAGCGCTGGTTGCCGCGTCAGGGCGGCGCTGTGGACACCCTGGCCGAAGTGCGCAAGGGCATACGCCTGGTATCCGACCTGTCGCAGGCGCTGTACGGCTATTCGCTGACGGCGCATGACATGGTCTGCACCGGGTTTGACAACAGCATCGGCGTCTACCGCAAGTTCAGCCCGGCAGAAAAGGCCGAGGCCCTCCGCCGCATGCGCGAAATGTTTCCTGAAGAAAGCGAGGAGGGCATAGAAGCCCTTGGGCAAAAGTCCATCCGCCGCCTGTCCACAGGGCAGCTGCGCCGCCTCTTTCTGGCGCGGGCGCTGGTGGGCGAGCCTGACCTGCTGCTGCTGGACGAACCCTGCTCCGGCCTGGACGCCCAAAGCCGCGCGCGCTACCTCAACCTTCTGGACCATCTGGCCGCCAGGGGGCTGCCCATGGTCTTTGTGTCCCACCATGGCGAAGACGCGCCCCTGTGCATCAACCGCGAGGCGCATATGGAAGACGGGCAGCTGCGCGTGATCATGTAGGCATCTTTGAAAGAAATTGCGAAACAGACACGCTGGCATGACCGCCGTGTCGGTGTTTTCTCCTGATTCGCCTGCCGCGCCAGTCCGTTTGCCACACACAGGGCTTTATTGTGTCGCGGCCCGGCAACTCCGCGCAGCCCATCGCGCGAGAGCCATTAAAAAATCCCGCCATTGGCGGGATTTTTTGTTGCCCGGAGCAAAACCGCAGCACAAGGGCTATTTTTTTTCGCTAGCGTCCACTTCACTTCCGGACACGGCGCTCTTTTTGCCGCCCAAACGGGAACGCAGCACTTCAATGACCACCGGCAGCACCGAGACCACCACAATGGCATAGACGATGATGCTGAAATTCTGGCGCACCCAATCCAGATTCCCCAGAAAAAACCCGGCTGAAACCAGGCAGCCCACCCACAGAATGCAACCCGTCACATTGAAGAAAAAGAACGTGCGCGGACACATGAGGGCAATGCCTGCCACAAAGGGGGCAAATGTGCGGACAATGGGCACAAAGCGGGCCAGCACAATGGCCTTGCCGCCGTGGCGCTCGTAAAAATGATGGGCCTTGAGCAGGTGTTCCTTCTTGATGAAGCGGCTGTCACGGGAAAAAATGGCCGGGCCCACATGGCGGCCGATGCAATAATTGACGGCATCGCCAAAAACGCCCGCCGCCAGCAGCACCAGCATCACTTCC
>NZ_JAVESS010000038.1 GCF_034006445.1 Desulfovibrio sp.
GGCGGTGATGATGATGTGCGCCGCCGTGTCGAATACTTTGCCAAGAATAGAGACAATGACGGCGTGGAGCTGGTGGATATGGAGGAAGAAGAAATCCTCCAGATCAATACGCCGCTGTCCGGTGTGGTGGACATTGTGCGCCAGGCGCTGGAAATGCTGGCGGCTGTGTGGCGCATGCCTGTCACCAAATATCTGGGCGTAAGTCCCGGCGGTATGAACGCCACAGGCGAATCAGATTTGCAGAATTGGTATGACCATGCTTCGGGGCAGCAGGCCAGCATGTTTGATGAGCCTATGAACACGGCTCTTGCCTTGGCGCAGTTGCACACATTCGGCGCTATTGACCCCGACTGCGGCTTTACCTGGGCGGCGCTCAAAAAGCCCAGTGATAACGAACTTGCAATCATCAATAAAACCAAGGCCGATACAGATGCCGTCTTGCAGCAGTGCGGGGCCATATCCGCCGAAGAAATCCGAGGCCGGTTAAGCAATGATCCGCAGTCGGAATATACCGGGCTTGATGTTGACGAGCTGCCGCAGGCCCCGGGCGGTGATTTGCCCGATGATGTTGACGGGGGATTGCTATGAACACCAGCCGTCCCCTGACCCCGCGCAATACCAGACCGGGCAAACCCGCGCGCCCATCACAGGCTGTTCGCGCCGCATATGCCAAACGGTTGCAGACTCGCCTTGATGAAATGCGGGCCTCGCTGCTCTGGTGGTTGGCTGCGGAATATAAGCGGCAGCAGGAAAAAATCATAGCTTATGACGCGCTGCCCTGGTGGCGTAAAGCTCTGCGAGTGATTGCGCTTGATGCCAGCCCGGCCAATGCAATGCTGACTGCGCTGCGTGTGCGGATGCGACAGTGGACACGCCATTTTGGTGATGCCGCATCAGATGACGCCAAGTGGTTCGCCAGCAGCACGTTGGGGCAGGCCAGCGCCGGGGTTGCCGCAGGCATCAAAGGCGCTACGGGCATTAGCGTACGCTTTAAGACTTCGCGCGCCATGCAGAACACCATGTCCAGCATTGTGGCCGAAAACGCATCACTCATAAAAAGTCTTCCGCAACGGCTGGGGGTAGACCTCGAGGGATTGATCATGCGTTCCGTCCGCTCCGGTCGCGACCTTGGGCAGCTTACAGAGGATATCGGCTCCCGCTTTGATGTCGCGCGCAACCGTGCGGCCTTTATCGCCGAAGATCAGAACAATAAAGCCACAGAAGCCCTTACCCGTCAGAGATATCAGGAACTGGGCATTACCCGCGTGACGTGGGTTCACGTCAGCCGCAGCATACAGGCCCGGGAAACCCACAAGGCGATGGATGGACGTCCTTTCCTTCTTTCCGAAGGACTCTATGACCCGGCGGTGGGTCGAAAGATTCGCCCTGGTGAATTGCCGCGCTGCCGTTGCCAGTACGCCCCCTTGCTGCCCGCATTCGCCCAAAGCCAGTCGGATCTGGCCAAATATGAGGAGGCCGCCAATGCCTAGTCCCAGCATAGCCCTGGACGCGCAGAGCGCCCGTACAAAGGACGCCAATGGGTTCTTGCACGTTCAGGACAACCCCGTCACCCGCGAACAGGTGGCCGTGTATTACGGTAATGAGATTCCGATGTGCGAAGCTTTGGGGCTTGACCCCAAAAAAGAATACCGCCTGTATCGCCCGGGTTCGGAACTGGCCAGAGCCGCGCCCACCATATGCCGTCTCCCGCTGGAACTTATGCACAACGAGACGGATGCGGAAAACCTGCCCAAGGCCCAAATTATCGGCTCGTTGGGCAGTGACCCGCGCTTTGATGGCGAATACCTGCGCATAAGCCTGTGTGTGCATGATGCCGATGCCATACGGCGCATTGAATCCGAGGAACTCAAGGAACTGTCGCTGGCCTACCAATATGATCTGGATATGACGCCAGGTCAGTGGCAGGGGCAGGAGTATGACGGAGTCATGCGCAACCTGCGCGGCAACCACCTTGCCCTGGTCGATGTGGGACGCGCTGGCCCAACTGTGGTCGTGCGCGACAATGCACCCAAACCTCAAACCACGGAGCCTCAAATGCCCCAGAAGAAAACCGTCCTCTTGCCCGCCGGGCTTGTAGGCCGTCTGTTGCGCCACCTGAAAGGTGGCCGCATGGCCAAGGATGCCGCCCCCGGTGAAATTGAATCCCAGGAAAAAGCCCTTACCGAAGAACTGGCCAAGCAAAAGGTGCTGGAGCTGGTTGAAAAGGCTGCCGACACCGACCCCGGTGACGATCCTGGCAAAGGCAGCGCCGACCCGCCCGCCAAGGATGAAGGCGATCCCACCCCCAAAGCGGAAGACAACGAGCAGCGCACACAGCTCATGGCCCTTTTGGCCGACCTGCCTGAAGAAAAACGGGCTGCCATCGCCGCCTTGCTGGAAAAACTTCTGCCTGCTGCGGCTTCTGACGAAGAACAGCCGCCCAAGGCCGCAGACAGCGATCAACCCGAAGAGGCGGAAAAGGCACAGGATGAAGGCGAACCCGCTGACCCGGCCAAAACGGCAGCGGATGCCGCCAACACCGCACTGGTCAGGATGCAGGCCATTATGGATGCCCAGCGCGACACCCGGCCCATACTGGGTGAAACCACGGTCAATGTGGCCCGCGACAGCGCCGAAGATCTCTATGGCATGGCCCTGCGCCGCATGGGCGTGGATACGTCCGGCATGCCCAAGAGCGCTATGCGCCACAGCTTCCTTGCGGCCATGAAAACCCGCAATCAGGGATGGGTCAGCCCGGTACGTGCCAATGACGCCGCGCCGGAAGCTGCCAAGGGATGTTTTGCTCACCTCAACCGTCTGCGTAAGTCCCGTTAGGGAAAGGAGCCATCATGGCAACCCAAAAACAGGTGGGCGGTATCGCCCTGGGCGTGCCCGGCACGCTGTATGGCCATAACCCGGCCACATTCTATCTCCCTACGCCTCTTGCGGGTGCGGGCGGCGTAACCATTGGCAACTTCGTCTGGCCTGATGCTGAAGGCGCGATGGTCAACAAAGGCACAGGCACCCCCTCCGGTGTCGTTGTGCGTGTGCGCGTTCAGCCCCTGGCGTCCGATGAGGACGCCACCATGCTCATTCCCGCCGGGCATGCTGTCCCGGTACTTGTGCGGGGGCCCATCATTCTGGCGTCTGCCTCGGCCCCAAGCATCGGTCAAAAGGTCTTTGCCAGCCTGACCACCGGATCCGTCAGTACAGCCGCCGCCGGGGCCACGGTGGAAGGCCACGTTGAAACCGAATTTACCGTCCGCACATCTGCGGCGGCGGGTGCGCCTTTTGTGGCATCCCGCGACTAGGAGATCTCTTATGCCTATGACCTTGCAGAAACTGCGTGATTTCGGCTTTATCGTGGATGGGGCCACCAAAATCATGGACCCCAATAAAGCCTATGACGCTGCCCCTGTCACCGCGCCCAATGCCGGTGTTCCCACGGAATTTACCACCTTTTTCAACCCGCAGGTGGTCGAAATCCTGACCAGCCCCCGCCGCGCCAGGGCTATCTATCCTGAAGTCATCAAGGGTGATGCCACCACCAGCTCCGTCCGATTCCCGCTGGCTGAAGCTGTGGGCCATACTGCCCCGTATGACGACTTCAGCAACGGCGGCAGCGCGGACGTCAACAATAACTGGGCCACGCGCGATACCTATCTTTTCCAGACAATCCGCCGCGTGGGCGATCTGGAAGAGGAAATGTCCGGCCTTGCCCGCGTGAGCCTCGGCACGGGCACACAGCGTTCCGCCGCCCTGGTCATTGATGTGGACGTCAACCGCTTCGCCCTTCAGGGCGTGGCTGGTCGCCGTATCTATGGCCTCATGAATGACCCCAGCCTCAATGCCAATATCACGCCCAACAGCGTGACGCCCGAGGGCGGCGGCGCAGCCGTCACCGACTGGGAAAAGAAAACCTCGCGCCAGATATATGACGATGTGCGCAAGCTCTATGCTGCCCTGGTGAACCAGATGGGCGGCAACGACAACGTAACCTCCGATGGAGTTGATGACCGCCTGGTGCTGGTCTGCTCCCCTGGCGTGTACGCCATCATGGGCGCGGCCACGGACTTTAACGTGTCTGCTCTGGACATGATCAAAAAGTTCCTTCCCAAGCTGGAAATCGTCACCGTGCCGGAATTTTCCACGGCCAGCGGTGAGCTGGTGCAGCTCATTCAGCCCGAATTTCAGGGCCAGGCAACTGCGGAAATCGGCGCAACCGAAAAGTTCCACGCCTTCCCCGTGGTGCGCGGGCTTTCCAGCTATGCACAGAAGTTCCGCGCCGGCACATGCGGCACCCTCATTTATCGCCCGGCAGCCATCGCCGGCATGATCGGCGTGTAGGAGATACTCATGGCCAAGACTACCAATATTACTGCGACCATTGATGTGTATTGCAAAATGCCCCAGGGCGTCTGCTTTGACCTTAAGTGCGGGAGCGTCACGATCAAGGGCAAACCCCTTTCCGCGCTGGTTGACCCCAATGGCAATCCCGCCCCCGGAACCGCATACGGCGTGACCACCCTTACTGCCGAACAGTGGGAAGAAATAACGGGCAAATATGGGCATATGGCCATGTTTGCCAAAGACTCTCCCGTCATCTTTGCTGCTCCCTCCAAAAAGGGTGACGCCCAGGCGAACGAACAGGCCAATGTCAAAACGGGCTTTGAACAGGTGCAGGTTGACGGGGCCAATGCCGACAAGAGCCTGAACACAACGCCGGATAAATCGTAATGGCGCGGGTATCCCTGAATATAGCCGAGTGGCGGGCAATGTTTCCCCAGTTTGGCGATGAGGCGCTTACGCCTGATTCTCTGCTGAC
>NZ_JAVESS010000039.1 GCF_034006445.1 Desulfovibrio sp.
AAACCATGGTCGTGATCAACGCGCCCCTGTCGCCCATGGCCGAAGAGTACCGCAAGCTCAAGGAATCCGTGGTCAAGATGACCAAGCGGGATCGTTTCGACAACCTTATCGCCGTGACCAGCGCCACCGTGGGCGAGGGCAAGAGCATGACCGCCGTGAATCTGGCCGCCTGCCTGGCCGGGGAATTCGATCACACCGTGCTGCTCATTGATGCGGATCTGCGCCGTCCCACCGTGCACAAGTACCTGCAGCTGGGTTCGCGCAAGGGGCTCTCCGATTGCCTGCGCGAAGGCCTGGACGTGGGCGAACTGCTGGTCAAGACGGACATCGGCAAGCTTTCCGTCCTGCCTGCGGGCACCCCCGTGGCCAATCCGGTGGAGCTCTTCTCGTCGGAAATCATGCGCAACTTGTTTCGGGAAATGAAGACCCGTTACTCGGATCGCTACATCATCATCGACACCCCGCCCGTGCTCCCCTTTGCCGAGACCCGCTCCATCGCGCGCCTGGCCGACGGGGTGCTACTGGTGGTCAAGGAAGGGCAGCCGAGCCTGGGCCAGATCGAGGAAGCCCTGGACGTCCTGGACACCAAGGTCCTGGGCATCGTCTACAACGGCGCCCAGCAGCAGCATCGAAACTCCTACTACTATTACTCGGAATAACCTGTGTACAAGGAATTCTTCGGGCTGCGCGAAAAGCCCTTCGACCTGTTGCCCAATCCAGATTTCTTGTATCCGAGCAAGGCGCACAAGCGGGCCCTGACCTATCTTTCCCACGGCATCAGGGAGCGGGCCGGGTTCATTTTGCTGACCGGGGAAGTGGGTTCGGGCAAGACCACGCTGATCCGCAACATGATCCGCTCCGAGTTGCGCGACAGCGTGCTGGCCAAGGTTTTCAACACCAGGGTCGATTCCCTGCAGCTGCTCATGCAGATCAACAGCGATTTCGGCCTGGAAACCGATGGCCGGGACAAGGCCGCCCTGTTGCGTGAGCTGAACGATTTTCTCATCGAGCAGTACGCCCAGAGCCGCCAGGCTGTGCTGATCATCGACGAGGCCCAGAACCTGTCCTCCGAAATTCTCGAAGAGATCCGCATGCTCTCCAATCTGGAGACGGACCGTGACAAGCTGTTGCAGATCATCCTCGTGGGCCAGCCCCAACTGCGCGAAATCCTGGCCCGGCCCGAACTTTTGCAGCTGCGCCAGCGCATCCAGATCAACTGCAATCTGCAGCCCTTAAGTCCGGCAGAGGTGCGGGAATACATCGAGTTTCGCATGGAAAAGGCCGGCAACCGCTCGGCCCTGACCTTCGACGATGCGGCCGTGGAGGCCATCGCCACCTACAGCAGGGGCATCCCGCGACTGATCAATATTTTGTGCGATTACATCATGATCGACGCCTTTTCCGCCGAAGCCCGCCACATCGACGGCAAGACCGTGCACGAACTGGCCGGTGACTTGTCTTTCGAGGCCCAGTACTGGGACGCCAAACCAGCCGAACAGCCTGGCGGCGGAAGCGCTGGCCTCCAGCCAATGCTCAACGGCGGCGTCCAACCGATGATCAATGGCGTGTCCGGGCAGGCCAAGGTGCTGGCGGCCATAGGCGCGCTGAACAAGCGCGTGGAGTCCCTGGAGTTTCAGCCGGTATGGGACAACGCGGCCCTTTTGGATCTGCGCGACCGCATGGACAAAATGGAACTGCAGCAGCGGAGCATGGTTCAGGAACTCTGGGCCGGAATCCAGCAGCTGCGTTCCGAGATTTCGCTCAAGGATGCGCCTGTGGTGGGTGAGGAGCCCGCTTCCAATAAGAGAAGTAGTGTTTGGAAGTTTCTCTGGGGCGAGTAGGAGAGCGCCTGAGAGCCATTCTGGACTGCGTTGCTGCAGACAAAATGGAAACCTCATGTAGACGGGGGAGAGCGCCTGAGAGCCATTCTGGACTGCGTTGCTCCCCGATTTTGGCGGGCTTATGTAGACGGCTACACCGCGCCCGCCAAAACCGACTCACGCCTTGCCACAATGGCTCTCAGACGCCCTCCTGGGATGGCGCTTTCGGGGAGTTTGGTTTTTGTTTGGAATGAAAGAAAGAGGCTGATTATGTTCACTGCGTCCCAATCGTCCCGTTCGTCCCATCCGCCCGTGGCGCGCATATGCCTGTTCGCCTGCCTTTTGCTGGCGCTCTTTTGGTGCGCCCCTTTTGCCGCCCTGGCCGAGCCTGCCTGGAAGGCTTCTCTTGGCGTGGGTCAGGAGTACAGCGACAACACCGGCGAGGAAAAGAACGGCAAGGACGATTTCATCACCTCTGTGCGCCCCAGCCTGGCCTATTCGCGCGAAGGGGCTCGGCTGCTGTTCGAATCCGCCTACAGCGGGGACTACCGCTTTTATGCCAAGGGCACCGAGGATCAGGAATTCAATCACAATCTGAACGTCCATGCCCTGCTCGACGCCTGGAACGACTTTCTTTTTCTGGACCTGACCGACACCTACCGGCTGGTCAACGAGGACCGCACCCAGGGCGACGTGCTGGAGGATGACTCCGCGCAGGACGTGGTGCAGCAGAACACCTTCACCTTTTCCCCCTACATCACGCCGCGCTTTGGTGAGCGCGGCCAGGCCAAGATCGGCTACGCCTTCTCCAACATCTGGTACGACGAGGACGACAAGGACTTAAAGAACATCCATCGCGGCTTCGTGGACGCGGATTACGAACTGACCGACAGGGCTTCGCTCTTGTCCGGCTATTCCTACACGCAGGAATTGTCCGAAGATGAAACCCTGCACCGGCACATCGCTTATCTCGGTGGCCGCCTGGCCTATTCCGAGTCGGGCAGCGTGTTTTTGAAGGCCGGTCCGCAGCATACCCGCTACCAGGAGCGGGATTCCAGCGCCACCAGCATATACTGGGACGCGGGCCTGGACCATGATTTCGGCCCCGTGCAGCTGAACCTGACTTCCGGTGTTTCCTTTGAGGACGATCCGGACACAGGTCAGACCTATGAACGCCGTCACGGCACCCTGCGCCTGACCAAGGCCTGGGAGCGCACCACGGCCAGCGTATCCGCCAGCCTGGAGGACTACGAGGAGAATTCCGGCGTGGAAGAGGGCAACGCCGAGTCAATCCGCCGGACAGTCCTGGGGCTGAACCTGTCCCACGAATTTTCCTCCCGCCTGACCGGCACCATGGGCCTGAGCCACGACTTCGAGGACAGCGACGACAACACCAAACGCTGGCAGGCAAACCTGGGCCTCAATTACGCCCTGAGCGAAAAACTCAGCCTGAGCACCTGGTACAGGTTCAAGGATTCGCGGTCGGATGACGAGGATGAGGAGTTTCGAGTGAATCGCGTGGGCGTTCAGCTCACCTATGCCTTTTGAGGAGGACGTCTGAGAACCATTCTGGACTGCGTTGCTCCCCGATTTTGGCGGGCTTATGTAGACGGCTACACCCACACCCACCAAAATCGGCTCGCGCCTTGCCACAATGGCTCTCAGACGCCCTCCTGGGATGTCGCTTTCGGGGAATTTGGTTTTTGGTTTCTGGTTTTTGGTCTTTGGCAAGAGAAGCATGGGTCTCGGGTGATTGACGCGGTTGCGTTCTGTTCACTGTGACGCATCACCACAGACGTCATTGCGAGCGCAGCGCGGCAAGTCAGGCTACGCGTGAAATCCATCTTCGGTTTTCTGCGTTTATGAAAGGCACCAAAGGCATGGATTGCCACGCCCTAAGGGGCTCGCAATGACGAGTAAAAGTATGGATTGCCACAATGGCTCTCAGACGACCTCAGAGAATACGGCAGTGTATGACAAATGTGGCAAGAATGAAGACAGCTGACAAGTGCACTACGAGCATTGTCATACAGTGCTTACAATTGACTTGGTTAACGAAATCGTGCTTATGAATTGGAAAGATGGTGCTCATGAGCTGACGTACAATACTGTATCAGCCGTCATTGCGAGGAGCCCGCGACGTGGCAATCCATCTTAAATTATTAATAAATGAATTTAAGGTTGTTCAAAATACAATTTGGATTTTTCAACAATCTTTTTCCAAAGGAAATATAGCATGACTCCCGGAAAGCTGTTCAAAAACCATTCTGGCATCTTCGTGAGCCTTTTTCTTTAAGGGTAGCAACATGACTTGGGAACTGTTCAAAATCCATTGTGGCAAGGCGCAAGCCGATTTTGGAAGGCGAAGTGTAGCCGTCTACATGAGCTTTCCAAAATCGGTGCGGCAACGCCGCCAGAATGGCATTTTCAACAGTTCCCCCCGCCGGGGGGCAGCGTGAGAAACGCTCTGACAGTTGACGTCGAAGACTACTTCCAAGTCACCGCCTTTGAAGGCGTCGTGGACCGCAAGGACTGGGCCGTGTACCCGTCGCGGGTGGAGAACAACACCCGTCGGGTCATGGCGCTTCTGGACGAGCATGGCATCAAGGCCACCTTTTTCGTGCTCGGCTGGGTGGCGGAGCGGTTTCCGCTCATGGTGCGCGAGATGGCCGACAACGGCCATGAAGTGGCCTGTCACG
>NZ_JAVESS010000040.1 GCF_034006445.1 Desulfovibrio sp.
CAGAAACCGGCTGATGCTGGCGCCTGGCGCGCAGTCCTCGGTTTGGCCGTTAACCACGATGTTCATAAAGAACCTCCATAGGTTACAGGAGCCTGATCCGCGGGGGCGTGGCTGACGGTACCGAGCAGGGCCACAAAAAAACCCGCAGAACCAATACGGCTGCGGGCAAGCACAAACCTGTTTCCAGGCTGGCCAGCTTCCCTTCGTCGGCATTATCCGCGTCAGGTACAGAATCGCGTCTTTCTTCGCGATTCAAGGGGTCAGGGCGCTATCACCCTTTCTCAGCCGTCAATGGCTCCCCCAGCCGGAAAACAAAAGATAGACCCATGCATTATGAAATGCAAGTCCCTCAGACAAGGTCATTTTTGTACTGGTTATCCCGTTCGGAACCTGTGCTGGTGATGCTATTCGCCTTGTGGACGCGAGTAGGGGTGGCACTGGCATGGGCCGTCGAACAATTGCGAAAAAAAGTGCAAAGTGCGGGTGCCGCTCCAAAACGCATTTTACAGCGCAAATATTCCAGGATGGGATTTAAAAAATTTAATTAATTTAGTTTGTTATCATTATTAGGAGTGAGTTGCAAAAAGGCCTCAAGTATGTTTTATGTAGCCGCTGCGGGTAAAAGATTGTGGCGATCCGTTTTCAGCGGCATAGACAGATATACATAATGGGTGTAGCAAAAAATTACGCAGGCCCGTAAAAACTGCATCACTGGGTTTTGATACAGTATACTGGCCAATCGGGCTATTTTTCAACAGTCTCTCAAGAGGAGGATGGAGATTATTGATAGGCTACTGTTTAAGTATGTGTTTAGGTGTGGTTTTGGGCAGTTTCGCAGGGCTGCGGCATATTAGGCCGCCTGCCCGGTTGAGAAAGTAAGCCAAGCCCTGACGGGAGTAAGTAATGGAAGCTCTTGAAAATATTAATGCCATAACACTCGTGTTTGCGGCATTGTGTATTTTTGCTATTTCATACCGTGTTTACGGGATTTTTTTAGCAAATAAAGTATTGCGTCTTGATGGCAACCGCACGACGCCGGCTGTGCGTTTTGCCGATGGTCATGACTATGTGAAAACCAACGAATACGTTTTGTACGGCCACCACTTTGCGGCCATCGCCGCCGCCGGGCCTCTTGTGGGCCCCGTGCTGGCCGCGCAGTTCGGTTATCTGCCGGGCGCGCTGTGGATTCTTATCGGCTGCGTTCTCGGCGGCGCGGTGCACGACATGGTGGTTCTTTTCGCCTCCGTGCGCCATAAAGGCCAGAGCCTTGCGGCCATCGCCACGCGCGAAATCGGCCCTGTCACGGGCACCGTGGCTGGCGTCGCCATTCTGTGCATTCTCATTCTCACCCTGGCAGGCCTCTCGCTGGCCTGCATCAGCGCCATGCACAATGCGCCCTGGTCGCTGTTCATCGTTGTCATCACCATGCCCATAGCCATGATTATGGGCCTCATCATGCGCTACATGAAAAACAGCGTGCTGTTCGCCAGCCTTCTGGGCCTGGTGCTGCTTGTGGTGGGCATTTTGAGCGGCCATGACCTCATGCAGAAGGATGTGCTGGGCTGGGCCTTTGACTGGGACAGAAATACCGTGGCCATCGCCATTGCCGTTTACGGCTTTTTCGCTTCGGTGCTGCCCGTATGGTTCCTGCTTGTGCCGCGTGACTATCTGTCCACCTATTTGAAGATAGGCACCATCCTCATGCTGACCGTAGGCATCATCTTTGTGCAGCCTACCATTCTCATGCCCACCATTACGCCCTTCATCAAGGGCGGTGGCCCCGTGATCGGCGGCCCAGTGCTGCCCTTCATCTTTATCACCATTGCCTGTGGGGCTATTTCTGGCTTCCATGCCATTATCGGCACGGGCACCACGCCCAAGATGCTCGGCAGCGAGCGCGACATTCTCTTTGTGGGCTACGGCGCCATGCTGACCGAAGGCTTTGTGGCCATGATGGCCCTTATCGCCGCCTGCACGCTGATGCCCGGCGACTACTTTGCCATCAACGCCACCCCTGCCAAGTTTGACGCGCTGCTGGCGGCACATCCCAGCCTGCACACCGTTGATCTGGGCTTCTTTGAAGAAAAGATCGGCCTTAACCTGCACGCCCGTCCCGGCGGCGCGGTGTCGCTGGCTGTGGGCATGGCCCACATCTTCCACAAGATCCCGTATATGGATCACCTCATGGCCTACTGGTACAACTTTGCCGTCATGTTTGAAGCGGTCTTTATTCTGACCGCCATCGACTCCGGCACACGCGTGGGCCGCTTCTTCCTCCAGGAAATGCTTGGCAAGGTGTATGCCCCGTTTGGTGACAAGAACTGGACGCCCGGCGTCATCATCACCAGTCTGGCCTTCACTTCCATGTGGGGCTACCTGGTGTACACCGGCAACATCAGCAACATCTGGCCGCTCTTCGGTATGAGCAACCAGCTGCTGGCCTCCTGCGCCCTTATCGTCTGCACCAGCATGCTGCTGCGCATGAACAGGGGCAAGTACTGCCTCATGACGGCCATTCCCGGCGTGTTCATGACGGCAGTGACCTTCTGGGCTGGCTATCTGCAACTGACGACCGACTATATCCCCAACGGCAAGTATCTGCTGGCTGGCCTGGCCTGCCTTGTCATGGTGCTTATGGTCTTTGTTATCGTGGGCACGCTCCGTCGCTGGTCTGAACTTATGGGCATCAAGACCCTGGTTACAGACTCCTACGGCGATTCCGTGCGCGAACTTGTTGAAGAATAGTCCACACGCAAAACTCTGCTGAAAGGGGCCACTGCATCGCAGTGGCCCCTTTTTTCAAAAAAATCTGCGACAGAAAAGCAAGGCCATACTTGCCTTTGGGCGTGACAGCGACTACAGTGACGGCTGGTCTGTGAAAAAAATCATTTGCCAAGAGCAGCCCCTTTTGCTAGATTGATTGAACAAACAACGCGCGGATGCAGTGCCGGAACCGCGACGGAAAATAGAGAGCGTTTTCTGGGCATGATCGAGACGTGAGATACAACTGCTCTCCCCTTGAATAGCCATCATGGCCAGAGGCGCAAGCGATTTTTGCTGTCGTGTGCCTGCAGCCGATGCCTTTGAAATACATATGCGCAAGGGCGATCTGCTCCGGATTGCTCGCGCTGACATAAGGGAATCGTCGCGGTGGGATGCGCAGGCAAGGGCCTGGGCAGACGTTTGCCGTGAAAGTGTTGCACAAATGCAGGCGAAATGCAGTATTTCTGTGATTTTCTTGCAGGAGTGACGAAATTTTCAAGAGTAGCGGGTAAGCCCGTTTATTACGCCGGATCTGGAAAAGGCGGGACCGCATGCCCGCCGGACACGCTGTCGGTCATGACCGTGCAGCGCTTCCAGATGTCGAAACCGTTTGGCGGTCAAAAGTGGGCTTTCCCCAATTGGGAGAGTGTATCACTGCCACAAGCGGAACGTCCCGGCCGAGCCTGAGGATCCTTGCAATCCTCACGCCCAGACGCGCTTGCAGCAATCGCCAAGACCCCGGCCAGAAGTGGCCGGGGTCTTGTGTTTGAATTGTAAAGGTTTGCGTAGGCCGGGCGGCTCTTGTTTGAAATGCTTTGTGGGGGAGGGACCCTTTTGCAAAAGGGTCCCTCCCCCACACCCCCTCCCCCCAAAAATCTTTATTGT
>NZ_JAVESS010000041.1 GCF_034006445.1 Desulfovibrio sp.
GAGGAAGCGCCGACCGTCGAGGGAGTCCTGCGCCTCGCCGGTCAGAGCGTTGGCCACGCCCCGGGCCGTGACCCGGAAAAAAAAGATGGGCTTGCCCAGGATGGCCAACTTGATATGTGCGATGGTTTCCAGGCAGCCGTCGTCGTCGAACATGGTGTTGATTAAAAATGCGTCCGCCCTGGTGAGGGCGGAAACGTCCTCGCGCCATGATCCGGCGGGAATGACCCGGTCCCACTCCTCGTCAAGGTCGCGCGGGCAGAGTAGGCACAGGTTCAGATCTCGCTCGATGCGCAGGTGCTGGTATCCGTCGTCGAGGACGAAAAGGTCGGCCATCTTTCTGGCCGCGATCTTGCCTGCCCGCACCCGGTCTGGATCGACCAGAATCTGGGCCTGGGGATGGGTGCGCTTGAGTAAGAGCGGTTCGTCCCCTGCCTCCTTGGGTGTGCTCAAAAGCTGCACCGCGTAGGGCAGATGCGGCGGTTTGCCGCCATAGCCGCGCGTCAGCACCGTGGGCCGCAGCCCCTCGTCCCTGGCCCAGTCCAGCAACCACGACACCACCGGGGTTTTGCCCGTGCCGCCCCAGGAGATGTTGCCCACGCTGATGCATGGGGCCGGTGGGCGCCAGGAGGCGCGCTTGCCCGTTTTGTAGAGCCGGGCGCGCAAACGCATGATTCGGGCGTAAGCCTTGCTCAGAGGGGCCAGCAGGTGCGGGAACTGGCTTTGCAGACGGGAAATTCGGTCAGGAGTCATGGTTGGTGCCGGAAAGGAAAAAGGGCGGCTTTTGCCGCCCCAGGATTAATCTCGGGAAGATCCGAAGAACCTGAGCAGAAAGAGAAACAGGTTGATAAAATCAAGGTACAGGGTCAGCGCGCCAAGTATGGTCCCGCGCCGGACGGCCACGGCGTCGTCCATGGGTGCGGATTCGCCCATCACTTTGAGCTTCTGGGTGTCGTAGGCGGTCAGGCCCGTAAAGATCAGAACGCCGATGCCGCTGATGACAAAATCAAGGGCGGAGCTGGCCATGAAGATGTTGACGATGGATGCGATGATGATGCCGATGAGGCCCATGAACAAAAAGCTGCCCCATCCGGTCAGGTCTTTCTTGGTGGTGGCGCCGTAGACGCTCATGGCCGCGAACATGCCCGTGCAGACGATGAAAGCCTTGAAGATGGAGGCCGCCGTGTAAACCAGGAGAATGGACGACAGCGTGGCGCCGGTCAGGGCGCTGTAGAGAAGAAAAAGTCCCGTGGCCGTACCGGCGGACATGCGATGCACGGCCCCTGAGATGGCCAGGACTAGGCCGAACTGGGCGATGATGAGGCCCCAGAAAATGATGGGATTGGCGAAGATGACCTGGGCGATGGCCGGGGTGGTGGCCACGGCGTAGGCAACCACGGCGGTCAGCCCTAATCCCAGGCTCATCCAATTGTAGACCCCGCGCAGGAAAAGGTTGGTCGCCTGCACATCGGTGCGGGTCCGGGAAATAGTCTGGAAGTTCATTGCTCCTCCTCATTATTGGTATTTTGGCGTATGCACGCTTCGTCAAGGCCGGATTGTGGAGTTGTGCCCCTACAGCAAGGCCTTGACCCGCATGCCATAAAGAATGAAATCAGCCCTTCTGATTTAGGTCATCTGGGGCGCAAGTCAAGGATGGGCGAAGTCAGGCCCAAAAATGGGCCCGGACTGACAAGTTTTGTCAGTTGAAACCGGAATCCATGGTGGGGCTCTTCCCCTTGACTGCCTCGCTCACCACTTTTCGCAGCAAAAACCACTCCCCCGCATTGGGCAAGTCATTCCCGCGAAGGCGGGGAAATGTTCCTTTCCTAACAGTCTGAAAGAGCAGGATTTCACACCATCTCTCGACGTGTCCCGCCTTCGCGGAAACAACTTTCGGTATGGGTCCTTGCCCAGTCCCCAGTCCACTTGGCCAAGAGAAAACAAAAGAAATGACAACTTGGCACGGATAGTGATAAGTGCCCATCACAAGCATGGATATCTCAACCCAACTTTATTGGAGGATTGTATGAACCGGTTCAGAAAGAATGAAAAAGGCTTCACCCTGGTCGAACTTTTGATCGTCGTGGCAATTATTGGTATTTTGGCAGCGATCGCGATTCCGCAGTTTACGAAGTATAAGAGGAATGCAGCGCAGGCATCTTGTGAGGCCGATTTGAGAAACTGCATGAATGATGCAGCGGCAAAGTTTGCGTCTGATGATATAAATGATCAGAATTGCACTATTCCTGGAACACTTCTTCCTGTTGCTTTGTTATTCACTGTTACTACAGACGGAAATATCACGATGGCTGGGGCTGATACAAGTGCCCTTTTGTATTCAGGGTATAGTTTTAATTCAACTATTGATAGTGGCGCTATTGCTCGGTGTACATTAAATTAAATTTATAAAATTCAGTTTACTGTAATTTTTTCTTTGAGTTTGTCTAGTTCCCGCTATGTCTAATGGCGGGAACTAGCTATTTGAGAGCAAAGGAGTACTTTCCCTTGACCTCGGTCCTTTTGATGGGTGACCCCTTCTGCTTGTGTGATATTCTTGGCACAGAACTTGGTAGTGACGATTTGTTCGTGAAGGTTGATGGAACAATATCGTTCGCAGCTAATGCAACAGGTACGGTTGCTGATCTTGTATATAGTGGATATACTTTTGATGTTCAAATTACAGATGGCGCTGTTGCTAACTGCACGCTTCAATAACTTTCAGTATTACTCTTGATCAGCGGAAAATAGCCCTTGTCAACAAAGCAAGGGCTATTTTTGACCTGTAGATGCGCTAACTCCAATCAGATTATGCTCGATTTGTCCCCTCCAGACCTTTTGACGCTGCCAATGCGCATCTTTTTTTCTAGCTTGATCGATATTCTAGCTCCGGGCATGATGCCATGCATCTTTGCCCTCAAGGAGCGCTCGTGAATTCATCCGCCCTCATTGATTTCTCCGCCATTACGGCCCTGTTTGAGCACGCTCGCGCTGGATCGCGCAATTTTCTTTACGAATACGAAGTCTACGCCCTGCTTGCGGCTTCCGGGGCTGAGACGCCTCCGCGGGCCAGGCTGCTGGAGCGCGGAGTTCGGGTTTTTGATGAGGAGCTGGTGGCCATTCCTGGAGAAAAGGCCGTGCTCAAGATTGTTTCGCCGACCATCGTGCACAAGACCGAGGTCGGCGG
>NZ_JAVESS010000042.1 GCF_034006445.1 Desulfovibrio sp.
GCAAAGTTCCCCATGCACGCCCGATGTGCAGCGCGTCAGTATTGTGGAGCGCCCAGCGCGGCCCAATTGGCCTTTGTTTGCCAATGGCGACTTGCTCTGTCTGTCCGTGGATGCGCGTACCCGTATGGCGCAGCGTCACGCAATGACCGTCTGGTACATCAGGCAGCTTGAATCTTTGGCTGATGCCTATGAGGCGCAGATCTCCCAGGAGGCGGCTCATGCCGGAACTGCTGCAAAGTGAACGGTTCCTGTTTTGGGCAGTTTCCGGTGGTCTGGCCTTGACGGGTGGTCTGCTGTGGTTCGCCATCCGCAAATTTTTCTTCACGCAAGACGATGGGGCCAGGGTCATACAGCGCGTGAGCGCCGTGGAAGCCCGACTGGACAAGCATGAAACCAGACTGGATGCCATGCCCACGGTCGAAGCCGTTAATCGCCTTGAATCTCAAATTGGCGAGGTGCGCGGCGACCTGCGCGCCCAGGGCGCAACCCTTGATGGCTTGCGCCAGCAAACCCAGGGCATCAACCGAGGGCTTGAAATGCTGAACCGCCATTTATTGGAGAAGGGCTAGTGAGTTACCGCGATGTGCTTATTGCCGACCGCCGCCTGTGTGTTCTGCGCACCCTGGCATCCGCGCCAGAACGCCGCGCCAACCATGCCACCCTGTGCGACCTGTTGGCCGTACTTGGGCATAGCGTGAGCAATGAAGCCATGCTGGCAGATCTGGCGTGGCTTGAAGAAATGGGCCTTGTGGCCTGTGAAGTGCTTGCGCCTGGCGCGCGTGGATGCACGGTGCCCACCTTGACGCAGCGCGGGTATGACGTGGCCCTGGGTCGCGCTCAATGCCCAGGTGTGCGCCGTCCTCTGCCCGGCGACATGCCGGATCCGGAGGCCACATGGCTGGGGTAAGCAAGGTGCGGCGTCTGCCCGCAGAACTGCGCGATCTTGTGCATGAACTGCTGGATAAAGGCACCACGGTGGATGACGTCACCGCCGCACTGCAAGAGTTGGGAGCGGATGTTTCGCGCTCCGGCGTGGGTCGGTATCGCAAGCAGTGGCAGGAAGCCATGCAGGAACTGGCAGAAGTCCGCGAGTTCAGCCGTATGGCAGTGCGTGACCTGGACAAACAGCCGGAAAGCCATCTCACCCGACTTAATGCCCACTACCTTGAAACCGCTCTTTTTCGCGCACAGATGGCCCTCCGCGCACAGTTTGAAAAGGATCCTGAAAGCGCCATCAAACTCATTACCAAGGCGTCAATGGCCCAGATGCTTCTGGCCCGCGCCCAGCGAGACAATGCCGAAACCACCATCAAGGCGGACGGCTACGCCGAAGAAAAGCAGCAGGAAGCTGCCGAACAGGAAAGTGGCGACAGAACCATTCAGGTCACGTTTGTGCCCGTTCCGACTGCTGCCGATACACCTAAAACGCCTGACAACAAGGACGCCTGATCATGCCCGTCAGCCGGAATCGAAAAAACGCCCCACAGCGTCAAAAAAAGGCACTTGCGCCGCTTTATGCGGGTGAGAGTGTTTTGGCGCGTCCTGGGGTGTTTAGAAACGTTTCGGAACAGGTGTCTGTGTCGTCTCCCCTGTGCGTTATTGATGACGTGCAGATTCCCCAGGCCTTTGCCGAGCTTTTCCTTCCCCGCCGCTACAAGGTCTATTATGGCGGGCGCGGTGGCGCTAAGAGCTGGTCCTTTGCCGATGTGCTCATCACCGAGGCCCTCAAGCGCCGATTGCGTGTGCTTTGCGCCCGCGAATTACAGGTCAGTATCAAGGACAGCGTTCACAAGCTCTTGAGCGACCGCATAGAGGCCCGTGGGCTTTCCAGCATGTTCACGATCACAGATACGTCCATCCGCAGCGTGATGGGTTCTGAATTCGTTTTTCGCGGGCTGCGGCATAACGCTACGGAAATAAAAAGTTTTGAAGGCGTTGATATTTGTTGGGTGGAAGAGGCCCAAAAGGTCAGTCAGGACAGTTGGGACGTGCTGCTGCCAACAATCCGCAAAGAAGGGGCGGAGGTGTGGGTATCGTTCAACCCGTCCAGCCCCAACGATCCCGTATGGCAGATATTTGTTGAGAACACGCCGGAAAACGCCATTGTTCGCAAGGTCAACTGGTACGACAACCCGTTCTTCACCTCCACTCTGGACGAAGAGCGGCGGCGCTGCCTTGCCACCGATCCGGACAAGTACGCCTGGATATGGGATGGCGAACCCCGCGTTATCTCCAAGGCGCAAATTTTCAATGGTCGCTGGAAGTCGGAACTGTTCGACATCCCCACATCTGGTGTGCGCTGGTTCACCGGGGCTGACTGGGGCTTTGGTTCTGACCCCAACACTCTGGTACGGGCCTATATCCACAAATTCCCCGATGGCGAGCGTGAAATCCGCGTCTGTCATGAGGTCTATGCCGAAGGCCTGGAAGTTGACGATCTGCCCACGCTCTACACTGGCATGCCCGAGGCCCGGCGCTGGCCTATCAACGCGGACAATTCGCGCCCCGAACTCATCAAGTATTTGCGGCGCAGGCGTTTTGCCATCCGGGCCGCCAAGAAGTGGCCGGGCAGTATTGAAGACGGCATTCGCTGGCTGCGCGAAATAGGGCTGAATATCCATCCCACCTGCGTACACACCCTGCGAGAAGCCACCTTGTACAGCTACAAACAGGATCCGCTCACGGGTGAAATACTCCCTGTCATCATGGACAAGCACAACCACTGCTTTGACGCACTGCGCTACGCCTTTGACGGCCCCATACGTGGCAAGGGAGGGCTTGCCGCATGAAATCCCTGCTGATTACTCCGGACCGCCGCGCCTTGAAATTCACGGCCCACCCCATAGACCAGACCCCGCGTCTTGGTGCCAGCGGGCTGGCCAACACGCCTCTTAATGCTGCGGATTGTGCCGAACGGTATGCACTGCCCGCCGTCATGGATGTTTCCAGACCCAAGAGCGGTCTGGTGGATGCTGGGGGCATGGCGCTGGATTCCGTGGGAGCGCCGTGCGCTGATGTAATGCAGTTTCTTGCCGACACTGGCGGTATGATTGGTGCGCCGTCTTTTATCGGCTACGCCTCTTGCGCCAACTTGAGCCAGGATCCGCTTATGCGGGCTGGTGTGGAAACACTGGCGGC
>NZ_JAVESS010000043.1 GCF_034006445.1 Desulfovibrio sp.
AAAGAGCATAGGTGTCTCGACTTTAATATGCGCCAGAAGATGACCGCCGGGGCTCTTTATAGATGCGTCCTCGCGGAAAAAATGCAGGCCATGGGCTTCGGTATCTCCGAGGGAAAAGGCGGAAGTTTTGAACTCGTAGACGTCGACAAAGACCTTCAAGCCCACTGGTCAAAACGGTCCGCGCAGATCAAAGATGCCGTCGGGGAAGGGGCCAGCGCCGAGAAAAAAGCGGTGGCTGCGGTGCTGACTAGGAAGGACAAAGAAGAGCCCGACCGTGCAAGAAATTTCGAAAAGTGGGGCGAAGAAGCAAAGAGTTACGGCTTTGATCAGTCAAAAATTTCCGAGATCCGCCACGGCAAACATGCCGCACGTGAACAGATCGACGATCATGATATCATTAAAAAGGCGCTCAAGAACGGCATTGCTTGCCGTCCGGAAAGGATAACAGAACTGTGTTTGAATGATGCCGCCGGGGCCACGACTGCCAGTGAGGCTTTCGCACGTGCGGACCGTGTCCGGGCTTCAATGATCGAAGTCAAGAAGCGCGAAAACGGAAAGGAAGTCACCTGCTATACAACATTAGAAATGGTTGCACGCGAAACCCAGATGCACCAAGTCGCAGAAGGGCTCCACAAATCGACCGGCCACGGCATTAAACAGCGCTTGGTCGACGCTGCAAAAGGACGAAAAACCTTGAGCGCTGACCAAGAAAAGATGCTTGAGCATTGCTGCAAAGCCTCTGGAATCGCCATTGCCCAGGGCTACGCGGGAAGCGGAAAATCCTACGCTCTGGACGCGGTCCGGGATGCGCACGAGGCGGCCGGGTATAAAGTCATCGGCTGCGCACCGTCAGCAAAAGCCGCGTCAGGGCTCCAGGGCTCCGCGCAGATCAAGTCCGACACAATCGCGATGACGCTTATCAACCTAAACCGCCCCAAGGGCGGGCTGAGACTCGACGACAAAACCCTTCTTGTCGTTGACGAAGCGGGCATGGTCGGCACCCGGGACATGTCCAGACTTTTGGAGCATGCCGCCGTGGCTGGCGCAAAAGTGGTCCTGGTTGGCGACCAGAAGCAGTTGGCGCCGATTGAAGCGGGGAGTCCGTTTGCCGATTTTCAGCAAAAATTTGGGTATGCGGAATTAATCGAAGTCCGCCGCCAAAAGGCCAAAGATGATATCGAAATTGCAAACGCTCTTCGCGATGGAAGCACCGAGAAAGCCCGCGCATTGATGCAAAAGCAGGACGCTTGGCACGTTTCGGAAACCCAAGCCGACGCCTTGAAAAGCATTGCCGAGGCCTATGCATCAGACCGCCTGGCAGGGCTGGAAGCCGCGTGCTTTGCGGGTATGCGTGCCGATGTTGCGGCCATAAACCTTCAGGCACGCGAGATCCTACAGCGTGAAAACTTCATCACCGGCGACGAAATTTCGGTTAGGTTATCTGATGATACGACCCTTGGACTTCGTCAAAATGACCGCATAATTTTTACCAAAAACGACAAGCAAACAGGGGTTCGCAACGGCGAAATCGGTGATATTGTATCAGTAAACACTGAAGAAAAGACTGCGACAGTCCGCATTTTAGGCGACGATCCACGAGAAATCACCATCCAGGGCCTGACCGGAAATCCAGAAATTGATGACGAAGCTATGAAGCTCGACATGTTGTATGGTCATGCAATGACGGTCCATAAGTCCCAGGGCGCGACAATCAAGCAGATTAAAACCGCTGGTGAGGCGGTTGGGAAAGGCGGCAATGGCTACGCGTTGTTCGCGGATAATGCTATGACGAATTCAAATTTAGCCTATGTCGCAGGCAGTCGGAACGAGGGGCAATTTCATCTTTTTTGCTCCAAAGTCGATGAAGAAGCGGTCATGAAAAAAGCCGCGAAAGCTCAGACTCTGGACTCTCTCTTGAACTACAGCGTGGACGCAAAAACCCTTGAAGCAGCCAAGGACTTCGACCTCGTTGCCGCCGCCAAAGAAGAGATGTCCAGGGAAATCAAAAAACTGCTTAAAGCTGACCAAAAAAAAGCGGCCGCCGAGGCGCCACCACTGGACACGGTGGCGCCAGACGTGGGGCCCCGGGTGGAGCCTGGCGCGGGAATGACGGCCACGGCCGCGCCTGCGGCGATGGTGCCGAGCCCGGAGCTGGCCGAGCGGATAGACTCCTTGGAAGCGGATCTTGATCACATGCGAGGGGAAGACCTCTTTGAACTGAGACAAGAGTGGGAGGGCTGGCGGTCAGACCTTGAAAAGTTGGTCGAAAAAGTCGGAGCAAAGGGCATTGAGTTACCGGAAATGCCGGACCTTGCGGTGCAGATGCCAAACGAGACTAACGCCCCGGCAGAACGAGTCCAGATTCTTGAAGAGGCGGTGAATCGGACCCGCGCCGCACAAGACCAGATGCGCGAGCAGACCCGGGCTATGGCTGACGCTTGCCGGGCTTTAGAGGTGCATGTGTCGGCTGGTAACCGCGTTAATCCGGCGGATTTTGGTTCGAAAAGTCAGACTGAAAATGCACCTTCGGTGGCCAATAACGTCCAAGAAATCACACCGAAACCCATGCATGGGGGCCCTGAAATGCCCCCTAAACCGGGCTTGGATGTGTCACCAGAGTTAGCCGATAAGATCGGCATGCTCGAAGCGGATCTTGATCACCTACTTGGAGAGGACCACCACGAGTTGGTGCAAGACTGGTTAGGTTATCGCGGAGATCTTGAGAAATTAGTTGAAAAAGTCGGCGCTCAGGGTGTTGAACTGCCGATGATGCCGACTCTTGATTACAACATGCCCACGCCCGAGCACAGCCCGGCAGAGCAGGTTGTATTGCTCGATGCGGCCGTGGTCGCGATTAAAGCCGCACAAGACCAGATGCGCGAGCAGACCCGGGCTATGGCTGACGCTTGCAGAGCTTTAGAGGTGCATGTGTCGGCTGGCAACCGCGTGAATCCGGCGGATTTTGTGCCGAAAAATCAAACTGAAAATGCACCTCCGGTGGCCAATAACGTCCTAGAAATCACACCGAAGCCCATACATGGGGGCCCTGAAATGATCCCAGAACCGGCATTGGAGATGTC
>NZ_JAVESS010000044.1 GCF_034006445.1 Desulfovibrio sp.
GATCGCAGTCCCAGCCCAAAGCGTCGCAGACCATGCCCAGGACGTCTTCGCGGGAGTAGACAGACTCCCGCTGGCCGGGCTTGTTGACGCGCTGCCGGTCGATCTCGACGCGGTACATGTCGGAATCCGCAACCGGTAAAAGTTTGATTTTCCGGGGTGCAGAGTTGTCAGTTTTTACAGATATGCGGATCATATTAAATGTAAGGCTCCACGCCGGTCAGCACGTCCTGGCAGCGGCCCATGATGTTGGCCACGGCGTTCTTGATGCGCATGGCCTCGGCACGGCTTACTTTGCGGTCAGCTCCGGCCTCGATGACGCACTGAGCCACCGAGCCAAAGTCGGCGCCGAGGTGCAGGAGCTGGCGTTCCATTTCCTCGATGGCCATGGCCTTGGGGTCGTATTTGAGGTTCTGATCATTCACCCTGGCCAAGAGCCACTGGATGATCACGTTTTCCCCGGCATCGCGGCCCGTGGTAGTGGCCTCGATGAGTTCCGGAAGAACTTCGAGGCTCGGTGTGTGGTGATCCTTGCGGCTCGACCAGCGGTCAATCTGGCCCGGGACCAACTCCAGGGCTTCTTCGATGTGCCGCCTTTTTTTGCCCGACAGGTGCGTGGCCAGCCACACGACCTCAGCGGCTCCCATTTCCTTGAGTTTCTGCGAGTCCATAAAAACCCCCCTGGTAGTTTTAGCCTTCATTCTCCCGTAACCTCCAAAATTTGCTATAAAAAAACAGCTTCCGGCTATAAAAGCTGGATGCGGTGTCTAAATCTTTTGACAGCGATCCAAGATTTCTTGCTGGTGATAGACCATGGCGGCCAGGGTGCGGGTGCAGGTTGGCAGCGGGATCAGTTCCTCGGGGATGTTGATTCCTGCCAGGGCCTTGCGGATGGTGTCGGAGCCGACGCCGTCTTCGATGGCGCGGGAAAGGGCTCGATAACAAAGCCCGGCCCTGGTGGCTGTCTGTCGAATGGATTTGAGGCCGTTCTGGTTTATGGCGAAGTACCGCTCCCACTTCTTGCGGAGCGGTCCAAAATTCTTTATGTTTGCGTTCATTTTCTTTGATTTGTTTGTGATCATTTTTGAGCCCCTAATGGCTTATTGATGCCGACGACCCATCCTTAATCAAGAATCCCGCATAGGTCAAGGATTTTTATTATGAACGCAAAAAAACTTCAGAATTATTTGGAAGGGGATGTGCCTAGAAATATTGGCGAGCGTATAGATTTGTTTTTATTGAAAAAAAAAATTACACGCGCCAAACTCGGCGAAGCTCTTGGGGTTACAGGAACGACGATTGCCAGTTACTGCACGGGAAAATCTAAGCCTAACTCAGATTTTCTTGAAGCAGCGGCCAATGTTTTTGACCTTAATCCGATGTGGCTTTTGGTCGGCGCTGGCCCGATGATTTTAACCGAAGACGAGTATGGCTGCCCTTTTCGAGAGGAAGAAGAGTTGGTCGACTACCAAGCCCAGATCCTTAAGCTCAAACACGAACTGGCTGACAAGGACCGCGAGCTAGCAGCAATTGAGCGGGCTATGGGCAAGCAGCAAGCCCTGATCCTGGAGGCCGTACGCAAGGCATGCCGAGAGCAGGGCCTATCTCCTGACCAGGTCAAGGCGCTCCAGTGGGCCGTCATGGACTATGAAGGAGCGCATCGCCCCGCCGGTCCAGACCGGCAGGACCCTGCTGTGTCTCATCAAGCAGCGGTTGGCGATTGATAAGAGGTGCTCGGGAGCCCATCAGGGTTGTCCGGGTGGCGCGCCGCTGCGCCTGATCAAATGCAACGACAACGCCCCAGTGGGGAGGTCACGCGCGAAACTCACGATCAGGACGGCGACACCCATCTCAGAAAAAAACGTCTGACACGGCGAAATGTTTTCGAAAATATTCTGTTTTTTTATCACCTGTCTGACAACTTTTTTTGCTGACCATCGGCGAAAAGCGTGGTAGGGGCGCGGGAAAAAGGGGAGAGTGCGATCGTGAAAGCGTTTTTTCTTACCGCAGCATTAAGCCTTATTTGCCTACCGGCCTTCGCCGCCGACTACGTTGGCCGCGCACAGTCTACTTGTGCTCCACTCAAAGACCAGCCAGGCTATGATAAGTGCGTCTCTGCCGCAGCCAAGGATATTTGCGGCGGGCTACAGTCCCCGCATGACAGGCTTGCTTGCCACCAGGATTTCGAACGGTACTACTCGGCACAGGTCAAAATGCTTGAGAACAAGAGAATTGAGGCAAGCGAGAACACTCAGCGCCTCATCGAGCAACTGCAGAGGCAGTCCCAATGATCCGCGCCATCGCCATCATCCTGATCCTCGTCACCTCACCGGCCTTTGCTGGCTGGAAGATGTACGCGCCCGGCAATCCAGAGCCCATCGTGTCCTCGACAGACGACCCAAGCAAGCCGCCGGCACCGACGTACGAAGTGATCGAGTCCACCCCGGAAGCATCCCTTGCCCCGCAAAAGCGAGTGGAGCCCGAAGACAATTTCGACTTGAGCGGTGTTGAGTGGCGCAGGATGCGCGGGTTCTATTCTGGGCGCGGCGAGGACTTAACCAGGAAATTTGGGTACAGGGCCGGGACGTACCGCCTTGAATATGTGTACAAGGCCAAGGGTCACTTTGCGATCTGGATGTACACCAGGCGAGGCATGAGCGAACTGCTCGTCAACCGCGTCGGGAAGGCCGACACACAGACCACCGTCGCCCT